>NZ_JBSHLH010000007.1:0-49202 GCF_053644255.1 Sphingobacterium sp. NPDC055431 | reverse complement strand
GAACCAGGATTAAATGGATGAGAGGATGTGCCAAGATTTGGTAAAGAATCACGATTGAATGGATGAGAGGATGTACCAAGATTATGATCAACAAGTCGCTGGAAAGTCCCCAACATAGAAGGGGCGTATTGCATACGCCCGCTCCATACAAACCGAAAATAATATCAATTCTGATTAAATCTTGGCGCAGGAAAAGTCTCGGAAAAACACAAAAATCCACATTGAAATTATGGAAGTTTGCATTGGCGTAAAGTTCCTGTACCTTCGGTACAGCATGACAGGTCCTTTTGGATGAAAATCATACAGATTCTTCACTATTTGTTCAGAATCAGAGTTATAAAAAAGCGGGATCCTTAATATATTAAGGATCCCGCTTTTGACTTTCTAAAAACTTATTGGCTATCCTCCATCATTTCCATAAATATTTCTATTCTTTTTTATGGATAAATAAGGTCTTTTGTCTTATGTCTTCTGTCTGTTGTCTATCTTAAAATCTATATCCTATAGAGATACCAGCGCGGATACCTCCCCAGGGGCTTTTTGCTTTTAGTGAGGCGCCTTGAGCATCTACTGTGGTTTCAATATCTACAACATCATTCTGTAAGTTTTCAAGCTCTTCTCTTAGGTATTGCTGCTCTTGAGGGGAAAGGTCCATTTTTCCTGATATGGTTCCGCTAGCGCCGCCATAATGTGGTCCAAGGATTCGAAGATCCATGAATACTGATTTTGCAAGTTTAAATTGAGACCCAATAACGAAACCGAAGCCCTAAGTTCCGATTCCACCTTTAAGAGGAACTGTTTCTGTGGTTCCTTGGTCAGTTTCATAGGGATAATTGGTTGTGATGTTGTACTTTCCATATTTGAAGAAAGGACCTACGTAAAATCCTCTTCCACCATCTCCATTTTTGCTTGTATAGAATCTGAATTCGGGAGAGAAAGTAAAATGGTCTAAAGTAGCATCATTGGTAAAGTTTTCATCTTCGATCAATTCTTCAATAGTTTTTTTGAAGGGGAGGGATGATTTACCTCTAAATCCAATACTAGCATTAACACTCATTTTGGGAGCTACCATGCGTTCGTATTCGAAAGCAAAAGTTTTACCAACCAAGGGTAAAAGATTGAACTTTACGGTATTCTGTTGTGCTAAAGTCAAGGATGGGAGTAAGCATAGGGCGAAGGTTATGGACAGAAGCGCGAGTCCAAGGGAATTTTTATTTTTCATTGTGAGTTAACATTTGGTTTTGATAGTCCAAATATATTTAACTACAATGAAAGCCACAATACCTAGAAGTTGGTATTTTATAAAACTGAAAAATATTTTAGCGCATTCCAGATTCCATCATTATCTACATCATCTGTGACGTAGTTGGCGATTTCCTTTACCTCTGGGTTAGCATTCCCCATTGCGACTCCTAGCTGAACGTGTTTAAGCATGCTGATGTCGTTTCCACCATCACCGAAAGCCATGGTGTTTTCCAATGGAATACCAAAATGCTTGCAGAATATGTCAATCCCCACCTTTTTACTTAAGCCTTTTGGGTTTACATCGGCAAAAAGAGGAGTCCATCTCGAAGCAAGAGAATTCGGCATTACGGTTTCCATAAACTGCTTTTCTTCCTCAGGCCCTAAGAAGATATTGGTCTGTAAAATACTATGGATATCAACCTTCTCCATGTCGACCAATTTTGGAACCGGTAGGTTGAGGTGGGCATACATGCCGGCAATTTCAGGAGTTACATCATGAATGGTAATCTCTTGTTCAGACATAAAGGAGAAACTAAGGGGTTTTTCCTTTGCATACTCAATCACGGACTGTATATCCTGACTGGCAATGGTCTGCTTGAATAGCACTTCAAAATCATGGGTAAGGCAATAACCGCCATTAAAGGTGATATATCCATCGAAATCCAAAAATTTGATATGATCAATACTGTTTATGGATCTCCCTGTTGAAAGAATGGTTTTGATGCCATGAGTCTGAAGTAATCTGATTGCTTCAACGGTTGATTCAGGTACTTTGTGGGTCTTGAAACTCAATAAGGTTCCATCAATATCAAAAAATACGGCTTTAATTTTAGGATTTAGCATGCCCAAAGGTACGTAAATTGGGCCAATTAGCCTAGGAAATGGAGGTTGATTTAGCTGCTTGGGCAACCATTAAACATTGATTTGACCATCCTAGCTGAATTAGTTTGTAGGCAATGATTATCTTTGTACTGAAATAATAATGGTATGACTATATTCATGGATTTTTTAGGTGAGCTGGAAGGGATGCTTTTAAGAAAAGAACTGCAAAAAATTTCTTTAGGAAATTACCGAGGTGAAGAGGCTAATTTAAAAAATATCTATATAAAGCCTGTGTTAATAAAACAGGACTTAATGCTTTCATTTGTATATCGTTATCAAACGAAAGATATCACTAAGAATTATTCCATTGAAGATTCGATAAAAGAGCTGGAAAAGCTGGTGGACTTTAGAGGATTCAGACAGGTGAATGTTCAGAACCTCAGTGAAAATCTGGTTTTTCAGATGAACAAAAAAGGAGAATGGCGCCTGCAAAAAGAAAAGGTTGAGCAGAGAAAGGAGCAGTCCTTGTCTCATGATAAAATCAAGGACCGAAAAATTGCGGATTCCAGTAAGGCCTATCTGCATCAGTTAAACCTTACTGATGGGGAAGGAAAAGTGTTCAAGAATGCCCAGGATAAATGGAAGCAAATCAATCATTATATCGAATTATTGAGTTCGTCCTTAGCAGGTCTTCCTTCTAAGGAAATGCTGAAAGTAGTGGATATGGGCGCAGGAAAAGGTTATCTGACCTTTGCACTTTATGATTACCTAAGAAATAGCCTGGGGAAACAGGTGGAAGTAGTGGGGATAGAATACAGGAAGGATTTGGTTGATTTCTGCAATCAGGTTGCGCAAGATTCAGGATTTGATGCCCTGCGTTTTGAGGAGGGAAGCATTGAAGATTATCAAACAGTTGAAGGAATAGATGTACTGATTGCCTTGCATGCCTGTGATACAGCTACGGATGATGCCATATTCAAAGGCATCCAAAATGATGCTGAACTTATTGTGGTGGCTCCTTGTTGCCATAAGCAGGTCAGGAGGGAATTGGAAGCGGTGAAAGCTAAGAATGACCTGGATTTTATGACCCAATATGGTATTTTTTTAGAAAGGCATGCAGAGATGCTAACGGATAGCATACGTGCCTTGATCTTGGAGTATTATGGTTATGAAATGCGAGTCATGCAGTTTATTTCGGATCAGCATACACCAAAAAATGTCATGTTGGTCGGCTCTAAGCGAAAGATAGAGCCTAAGAAGCAGGTTGAAATCTTAGAAAAGATCAAAAGTCTGAAAGCTTATTTTGGAATCAATTACCAGCACTTGGAACGTTTGTGTGGCCTTGATATATAAGTTTTTACTTTAGTTTAGTTAATATATTTATTTAGATAATAGACAGGCTTTTTATTTATCGTTTATGTAGCAACAAACCAGTTGTTCATTTGGAATAAGGTAATTCCGGATAATAGTCCAAAAAACCTGTGCATTTAGGTCACAAAGTTCTATCTTTGTGTCTTGAAAAATTGTAGCGATGAGAATTTCTTATAATTGGTTAAAGAATTTTATTGATATAGATAAAACCCCACAGGAGCTTTCCTTAATCTTGACAGATATTGGTTTAGAAGTAGAGTCCTTGGAGGTTGAACAGAGTATTCCTGGAGGATTGGAAGGGTTGGTTGTTGGAGAAGTGATTACTTGTGAGCAACATCCAAACGCTGATAAACTAAAAGTAACAACAGTAAACGTAGGTAAACCTGAGTTATTGAATATCGTGTGCGGTGCGCCAAACGTACGCACTGGTTTAAAAGTTATAGTAGCACAGGTTGGCACAACCTGTCACCCTACATCAGGAGATCCTTTTAAAATTACCAAGTCCAAAATCCGTGGCGAAGCATCAGAAGGGATGCTTTGTGGTGAGGATGAAATTGGTTTGGGTACTTCACATGCAGGTATCGTAGAGCTAGATTCTGACGCCGAAATTGGCAGTTTGGTGAAATCATACTTCAATATGGAGGATGATTATTGCTATGAAATCGGTTTGACACCAAACCGTGCAGATGCGGCATCCCATTTAGGTGTGGCAAGAGATTTAGCGGCTTATTTCAGGTCGAATTTAAAAGCTCTGGATTTAGGTTCGTTTCAAGAGGTGTCAACAAGTGAAACTGCGGTAAAAGTAGATGTTGTAGAAGATGCCCCTCGATATTCTGGGATAAATATCAAGAATATCAAAGTTGGAGAGTCTCCGGAATGGTTAAGAAATAAATTAAGTGCAATTGGTGTTCGCTCGATCAACAATATCGTCGATGTAACCAATTATATCCTTCATGATTTAGGACAACCTTTACATGCATTTGACCAGGACAAGATTTCTGGAAATCAGGTAATTGTTAGGAAAGCGAAAGAAGGTGAATTGTTCAAGACTTTGGATGGCATAGAGCGTAAGTTGTCATCAGAGGATTTAGTGATTGCAGATGCTGAGAAACCGATGTGTATTGCTGGGGTTTTCGGTGGTGAATATTCTGGAGTTACGGAAGGAACGACTTCGATTTTCCTAGAGTCGGCATACTTTAACCCGGTAACGGTTAGGAAAACATCGAAAAGACACGCGTTGAAAACAGATTCATCATTCCGTTTTGAGCGTGGAACCAATCCGGATATTACTGTAGAGGCTTTGAAAAAAGCGGCTATCCTGATTGCTGAAGTTGCCGGTGGGGAAGTGTCATCCAATATTGTTGACCTGTACCCAAATCCTATAAAACCATTTGAGTTTCCAGTAAGCTATCAAAATATTCAACGTGTTATCGGAAAAGACATTCCCGCGGAAACGATTAGAGAGATCATCGTGAGTTTAGGCATTGAGCTTGAAAATGAGACTGCTGAGGGGTTTGATGTCAAGGTACCTGCTTATAAAGTAGATGTCATCCGTGAGATTGATGTGGTTGAAGAAGTATTGCGCATCTATGGATACAACAATATTGAACTAAAGACGCAGATCAAGGCTTCCTTAAATACCTCGGAGAAACCAGATAAGGAAGTTGTGTTGAACCAAATTGCAGATCTATTGATCGCTAATGGGTATAGGGAGATCTTGGCGAATTCATTGACCAAAGATGATTACCTGGAAAATGAGCAGACTGCTGTGAAGCTGTTAAATCCATTGAGTAGCGATTTGGACGTGATGCGTCAGAACCTGTTGTTTTCTGCTTTGATTGCCATTGGATACAATCAAAAACGCAAGAATGCAGACCTAAAGATCTTTGAATACGGGAGGTCGTATAATTTAGTTGAAGGTAATTACGTAGAAAAGCAATTGTTCTCTATCGCTATATCAGGTAAGAAAGAAGCAGAGCAATGGAATAATAATGCCAAAGGCGTAAGTTTCTATGATATCAAAGCAGTTGTAGACGATATCGTCAAAAGACTGAAAGTAGAAGGTATCCGCGTTGAGGATTATGTTGGGACGTACTTTGACTATGGATTGAGCTATAGAAAAGGAGAGAAGGTCTTGGTTTCCTTTGGGGCGGTTTCAAAAGCTAACCTGAAGAAAACAGATGTTGATGGACCGGTATTCTTTGCGCAATTTGATTGGGACTTGATGATTAAAGTTATCAAGAAAAATAAAATCACTTACAAGGAAGTTTCAAAATTCCCATCCGTAAGACGCGATTTAGCGTTGTTGCTGGATGATCAGGTGACCTTTGAGCAATTGCGTTTAATTGCCACAAAGACAGAGAGAAAGTTATTGAAGGATGTTCAGATATTTGATGTCTATAAGGGTGATAAATTGCCGGAGGGTAAGAAGTCATATGCCTTGAGTTTTACGCTTCAGGACGAAGAAAAAACACTTACAGACAAACAAATTGATGCAATTATTCAAAAATTAATTATTAACTTTGAGAAAGAAGTAGGCGCATCAGTGCGCTAAAAATTTATACATTAATTGCGAAATACTATGGCGTCATTATCTTCCCAAATGAATATTATCGTTGAGAAAACGAAAAATCTTATTCAATTGTGTGAAGCCTTGCAAGAGGAGAATGACTTGTTAAAGTTAGAAGTTCAATCATTGCAAGTTGCATTTGATACGAGTTCGGATAAAGTTAAGCAGCTGGAAGACAAGGTAAAAGCCTTGGCGGTTGCCAAAACATTAGACAATTCGGAGATCGATAAAGACGCTATAAATGAAAAAGTACTTGACACAAAACGAAAAATTAACGATTTTGTGCGAGAAATAGACAAATGTATAAGTCTATTGAAGTAGGAAAAGGGAGTAGGAGAATAGACTTATTACGTTATTAAGCTCAAAGAAAATGGGAGAGATTTCCATAAAAATAAATATAGCAGACCGAGTATATCCTTTACGTGTTGAGACGGAGGAGGAAGAGGTGATTAGATATGCCGCGAAGCTAATAAACGAGAAAATTAAAGAACTGCAGGATAACTATGCGGTTCGTGATAAGCAAGACTTGTTGTCGATGTGTGTATTGCAATATGCCACGGGGATGATCAAGGCTGAGCGGAATAGTCAGAACCAGGATTCTGGTCTGGAGCATTCCATTCATGAACTAGACAATATTCTGACAGATTTCTTCAAAAAATAAAACGTTTACGTTCTTAGAATTTAGAGCTTGTAACGACGAATTTGCCGCAATTAAATTCGGGTTGTCACTATTTTAAACTTAACGCTTCAATATCACGAGCAATTTTAAAGATGTAGGCCATTTTGCGAAAGCCATCTAGGTCATGATCATACGCTCAAATCATGTGTAATCGAAGTTTAATAATACATGGTACCTGATTTATTTAATTGCGGTTTTTTTTTGGAAACTAAATGCTATTACATTAACATATTAAATTATAAATAATAACAAATGGAGTTATCAACTACTATATCAATAATAATTTCACTGGTTGTCGGTGTTTTTATTGGACGATATCTTTTGCAGATGTTGTTCAAGAAGCAGGAGCAATCAGCGAATGATAAGGCTGCCCAAATAGTAAGGGATGCAGAGCAACAAGCAGATCATATAAAAAAGCAGCGTCAGCTAGAAGCAAAAGAGAAGTTTTTGCAATTGAAGGCTGAGCATGAAAAAGAAGTCAACCAAAAGAATAATACCATCTCCCAAAAAGAGAATACCATTCGTCAGAAAGAACAGTCATTAAATCAAAAATTGGAGAATCTAAATCGTGAAAAACAGGATTTGGATAACAAAACCAAGAAACTGGATCAAATGATTGAGTTCAATGACAAGAAAAAGGAAGAGGTAGAACAGTTAAAAGGCCAACATATCAAGCAATTGGAGAGTATGGCTGGACTGTCTGCTGAGGAAGCTAAAGAACAGTTAGTGAATTCATTGCGTGAAGAAGCTCGTTCTCAAGCGATCATGCAGATCAAGGACATCGTTGATGAAGCGAAATTAACAGCTTCGAAAGAGGCCAAGAAAGTAGTTATCCAAACTATACAACGTACAGCTACTGAATCTGCCATTGAAAATACGGTATCTATCTTTAACATTGAAAATGATGAGATCAAAGGTCGTATCATTGGACGTGAAGGTCGTAATATTAGAGCACTTGAGGCTGCAACGGGTGTAGAGATTATCGTGGATGATACCCCAGAAGCGATTATCCTTTCTGGCTTTGATCCTGTACGTCGTGAAATTGCCCGTTTATCATTACATAGATTGGTTACGGATGGTCGTATCCACCCAGCACGTATCGAGGAGGTTGTTGCAAAGACCCGTACGCAGATTGAAGATGAAATCGTTGAAATCGGTGAACGTACCGTCATTGATTTAGGTATTCATGGTCTACACCCTGAACTGATCAGGATGGTGGGAAGAATGAGATATCGTTCTTCATATGGTCAAAACCTATTACAGCACTCACGTGAGGTTGCGAATTTTGCGGCTACGATGGCGGCGGAATTGGGACTTAATGTGAAACATGCGAAGCGAGCTGGATTGCTGCACGATATTGGGAAGGTGCCCGATGATAACCCCGAATTGCCTCACGCGATCTTGGGGATGCAATTGGCCGAGAAATATAAGGAACATCCAGATGTATGCAATGCGATTGGTGCTCACCACGACGAGATCGAGATGACTTCGATGATATCTCCGATCGTTCAGGCATGTGATGCAATTTCAGGTGCCCGTCCAGGAGCTAGACGTGAGGTCGTAGAAAGCTACATCAAACGTTTGAAGGAACTAGAAGACCTAGCTTTGTCATATCCAGGTGTGGAGAAAACATTTGCTATCCAAGCAGGACGTGAACTGCGTGTTGTGGTTGAAAGCGAGAAAGTATCTGATGCGCAAGCTGAGATCTTGGCAGCAGATATTTCAAACCGTATCCAGACAGAGATGACTTATCCAGGTCAGATCAAAGTAACAGTCATTAGAGAGACCAGATCGGTTTCTTATGCAAAATAACATTCAATTAGAATTTATAGGAAAGCCCGTCATTTGATGGGCTTTTTCTTTTCCCTTGTATTAGAATTTGATTAGAATTCCATAAAATAGCATTAAGGTATGGGCTAAATGGCTAAATTTGAAATAATTAAAAGAAATGCAAGTATTAGTTGTAGAAGATGATCATCGGATAAGTTCCTTCTTAATTAAAGGTTTAGAGGAAAATGGTTTTTTGGTTACCCTTTGTAAAACCGCGGAGGATGCCTTGTTGGAGGAGAACCTTAAAATTGATTGGGATGTCATTGTTTTGGACATTATGTTGCCTGGAATCGATGGGGTGCAGTTATTGCAGACCTTACGCTATAAACAGGTCTATGCTCCTGTATTAATGCTGAGTGCCTTGAACAGTATTCAAGACAAGGTGACTTCCTTGGATTATGGTGCCGATGATTATTTGACCAAGCCTTTCCATTTTGAGGAACTGCTGTCGCGGATCAATGCCCTGAGCAGGAGAAAGCAATACCATAATCAGGAAAAGCCGAAGAGTCCGATTTTGGAATTTGATGAGCTGCAGATCGACACGGATCAGTATAAAGTCTTTTTAAAGGGGGAACTGGTTGACCTCTCGCCGAGGGAATTCAAATTGCTGATGTACCTGATAGAAAACCGAAATAAGACGGTTAGCCGAATGCAAATATTAAATGCAGTTTGGGGCATCACATTTAACAATCACAGCAATGTAGTGGATGTATATATATCCTATTTGAGAAATAAAGTTGAAAGCCAAGATCAGAAGTTTATCCAAACCGTAAAAGGAATTGGATATATGTTTAAGTATGATTCATGAAGTTAAAGCATAGGTTAGCCTTATATTCGATCTGTATTTTTAGCGTTGTTACGCTATTGATATCAGTTGTTATTTATTTTGCCTATTACGTGCAGATGGAAAAATCTGAACAACATGCTTTGGAAAGTAAATCATTATTAGCTGCCATCTATTATCTGGAACGCGATGAGTTGAGCAGTCTGGACCATGAAAATATCCAAAAGCAATTGCAGAAGACTATTTCCAGAAGAGATATTGTTGTATTTGATAGTCTTGATAAAAGGAAGGCTGGAGACATGTCCGTAATTTCTGATATTTCGAAGGATTTTATAGGGCAGGTTCGGACGGATAAAAATTCATTCTTTAACACAGATCATTTCTTTTATAACGGTATATTCTATAATGATAACGAAGGGGATTTTGTCATTGTCACCCGAGAATCCAAAGAAGGCTTCAATAATCAGATGCAATCATTATTTCATATCTTGATTATTGCATTTTTTGTTGGACTGAGTATAATTTACTTCTTTTCAAGGTTCCTGGGCTATATTGCTTACCAGCCAATAGTGGATGTAATCAAACAGATCAAGGACCGAGATAGCAAGAACTTTGAAAAACCTATCCAATTGGAAAGATCCTATTCAGAAATCCAGGATTTGGTGAACACCTATAACCTGTTTGTAGATCGCATCTCTCAAACCTTCAATGTTCAGAAAAATTTCATTGATTATGTTTCCCATGAACTCAGGACTCCGATTACTGCCCTTTTAGGCACCTTGGAGGTGACCAACCAAAGGGAGCGGAGCAAAGCGGAGTATGAAGATGTAATCCAACAACTAAAGCAATATACCACTGATCTGGAAGAGACCTTGGAAAACATGATGTTGCTGTCTGGAGCAAAAACAAGCTTTGAGTTCTCAAGATTAAGAATTGATGAGATTATTTGGCAGGTCATTGAAAATGCGGTTCTCTATTACCAAGCTGATATTGAGGTGAAAATTGAAGTAGAGGATGCTAACTTAATGGAATGGGAGGGTAATGAGAAGCTCTTGGCTTTAGCCTTCAATAATATCATTGAGAATGCAATAAAGTATTCAAACAATAAGAAAGTAACTGTGATCCTTCATGAGGACCTAGGCAGGTTGGAGGTTTTAGTGGTAGACCAGGGGATTGGCATATCTCAGGAGGACCTCAAAAAAGTAAAGGAAAACTTTTACCGAGGGGAAAACACAGATAAATTTTCTGGTAAGGGAATTGGTCTCTCTATGGCCAACATTATCTTTGTATTGCACAAAGTTGAAATGAAACTACAAAGTGAAGGGATGGGCACACAGGTCTCTCTCAAATTCTAATCAAATTCTAATCTAATTTAAAACTCACCTTAATCTGCAAATTATAGGTTTGCAGAAAATATTAATGGTGAAGAAATTCTATCTAATTTTCGTATTAAGCTGCCTTGCTGTTATTCTGCAAGCCCAGACCTATTCCCTAAAGGATTTAGAATCCCAGTTTCTGAAAAACAATTTGCAGTTAATCGCGAATAAGTTTCATATAGAAAAGTCTGAAGCATTGATCGTTCAGGAGAAGCTGTGGGCCAACCCAAATCTTACCGTTGACAACCTGAACCTTTGGGCTAACCGATCTTTTGAAACCATGCCCAACCTCATCGGCAATTTCGGAAGTAAACAGCAGCTCAATATGGAATTAGAACAGCTGATCGAGACAGCTGGGAAGAGAAAGAAACGAGTGGCCATTAAAACATTGGAGAAGACTTCTGCCCAGCTGGAGTTTGAGGAAATCCTGAGGCAATTAAAGCTAGATTTAAGAACCAACTTTTATAGCCTACAAAGAATTCAATTGGAAGAAAATCAATTGCAATCCATATTGGAATTGTTCTCTAAATTGAATGAGCAATATAAGTTGCAAGCTGAAAAACAGCATGTTTCCCAGGTAAGTTTTTTAAGGGTCCATACCGAGCTAATCGGTATCCAGAAGGAGCTTTTGGATTTAAAGAGCCAAAAAAATGAGATCCTCCAGCAATTAAGAACCCTTACTCAATTACCAGATCTGAAAGCAGATCAATTATCCTTTGATGGATTTCATGTTGGCGAGAAGACTTTATTACCGGCCGAGCTAAAAGAACAAGCTAATTCCCAAAATATTTATTTGCGTTCGATGGCCAATGATATTCAGCTTTCTGAAGGTCAGTTGAGATTGGAGAAGGCACAGAAAACCCCAAACTTAAACCTATTGATGAATTATGAGCGCGGAGGTAATGTGATGAGTAATTTCATTGGTATTGGGGTGAACATTGAATTGCCCATCTTCAACAGAAATAAGGGAAATATCCAAGCTGCAAAAATCCAGGTTGAACAAGGTCAAGCCCAGTTTCAAGCTAGGCAATTAGAAATAGGAAATGAGATCGATAAGCTATTGAATAAACTTGCTTTATTCCGGGAGAACCTGACAAACTGGAAGGATACTAATACTGCAGCACAACAAAGAGTTTTAGAGAATTATATCAAATATCTTCAGGAACAACAGGTTACCCTCATCGAATTCATTGATTTTTCCCAAGCTTTTCGTGAAGCTCAGCAAGCCTATTTGGAATTACAGGAAAGTTATTTAATCACATTTGAACAACTACAGTATGTAGTTGGCCAGGAACTATAATAATGAAAAATATTAAAAGTTTACCCTTAGGTTTAATTACCCTGATTGCATGTTGCACTGGCTGTGGAAGCAGCCAGCAGCAACAAATTGACGTACAGGATAGCACAAAAGGGTTTTGTATCAGCGATCAATTAAAAAAGACTACAGAAATTATTACGGTCAAGGAAAGCCCCATTGTAGAGCAATTGACCTTATCCGGAAAGATTGAATATAATGAGAATGATCTGGTTACCTTTCGTAGTTTATTGCTTGGCGTAGTCGATCGTGTTGATTTTGAGCTTGGTGACCAAGTTAAAAAGGGTCAGGTCCTGGCAACCATCAAATCAACGGAAATCCAAAGTCTGTTTCAACAGAAGAATGCACAGCAAAACCAGATCAATCTACTAGCGAAACTTTTGGTAACCAAGAAAGACCTGTTGAAAGACGGGATGATTTCAGAGCCTGAAATGCTGCAAGTGGAGCATGAACTGGAAAGTGCCAAGATTGAATTGAAACGCATCAATCAATCTTTGCAGCTTTATCATGCCGTAGGCGAGGGGACTTTCCAGATTTTAGCACCAAAAAATGGTTATATAATCCAAAAAGATATCAGCCAAGGGCAAATCATTACCCAGGAAAGCAATCCCTTGTTTTCTATTTCGAATCTGAAGGAAGTTTGGGTGATGTTGAACGTCTATGCAAGTAACCTTAGGTTTATCAAAACTGGAGACCAGGTTAAGGTGAGGACAATTGCATATCCAGATCAGGTCTATACCGGGAAAATAGATAAAATATACAATGTATTTGATGCCAATGAGCATGTAATGAAGGCACGGGTGGTATTGGAGAACCAAAACCTTAACCTGATGCCCGGCTTGAGTGCCGATATCATAATCGATAAAATAAAATCAGAAGAAACAGCATTAGCCATTCCAAATAAGTCGCTTGTATTCAGTAATAATGAAAATTTCATGGTTGTTTACAAGGGAGATTGCCAATTGGAAGCAAAGAAGCTTGATATTATTTCGAGCAATGAAGAAGTGACCTATGTAAGCAATAAATTAGAAGCGAACGAAAAGGTTATTGGTAGCAATGCACTATTGATTTTTGAACAGATTAAGGGCTTGTAAGGATGAAGAAGTTTGTTCAAAATATAGTAACCTTTTCATTAAGGAATACCACTTTTATTTTATTTGCCACGTTTGCCCTTTTGTTTGCGGGTATTTATGCGCTCAAACATACAGCGATTGAGGCCTTTCCTGATGTTACCAATACGCGGGCGAGGATTATCATCCAATGGCCAGGTCGAAGTGCAGAGGAGGTGGAGAAGCTGGTCACTTTGCCGATTTCCAAGGAGATGAACAGTATTCCTAAGAAATCAAATATCCGTTCGATTTCTTTATTTGGTCTGTCTGTGGTAACTGTACAGTTTGAGGATGGGGTAGATGACTTTTATGCGCAGCAGTATGTTTCTAATAAATTAGCGGGAATAGACCTTCCAGAAGGAACGGAAATAGAGGTAGAGCCACCTTCAGGTGCTACAGGAGAAATCTTTAGATACATCATTAAAAGCGATCTGCCGATCAAGGAAATATCAGCGATCCAAGATTGGGTAATTGAAAGGGAGCTTCTTGGCGTACCTGGAGTGGCCAATGTGATCAGTTTTGGAGGCGAGGAAAAAATCTATGAGATCAAGATCAATCCGACCGAACTAAAGAATTTCAGTCTGACACCGCTCGATGTTTATGAAGCGGTATCAAAATCCAATATCAATGTGGGCGGGGATGTAATCCAACAAGGAGATCAAGCCTATGTGGTGCGTGGTGTCGGGTTATTGGACAAGATTGAAGATATAGGAAATATTACGGTCAAATTAAACGGCTCTACGCCAGTTTTGATTAAAAATGTTGCAGAGGTTGTAGTTTCCAATAAACCACGGTTGGGTCGCGTGGGATACAATGAGCAGGAAGATGTTGTGGAAGGGATTGTGGTCATGTTGAGAGGGGAGAACCCATCCGAGGTTATTGGATTGCTTAAAGAGAAGATCGAAGAATTAAATACAAGGACATTACCGGACAATGTCAAGATCGAAACAGCGGTTGACCGGACGAAATTGGTGGACAGCACGGTCAAGACCGTATCAAAAAACATTGTTGAGGGTGTTTTACTGGTATCCCTGATTGTATTTATCTTCCTATATAATTGGAAATCCACCTTTATTGTAGCTTCTGTTATTCCGCTTTCATTCTTATTTGCCATAATAATGCTGAAGATCCAAGGGTTACCAGCGAATCTGATTTCAATGGGCTCTTTGGATTTCGGTTTACTCTTGGAGGGAACCCTGGTTATCGTGGAAACGGTATTTGTCGCTTTAGCGACGCTATCCCATAAGGTAGGCCCGGAACGGTTTGCAAAGATGTCCAAGATGGGAGTAATCAAGAAAAGTGCAGGTAGTGTAGCTTCCTATATTTTCTTCGCTTTGATGATTCTGATCGTTGCGTTATTACCTATTTTCTCTTTCCAGAAGGTAGAAGGGAAGATGTTTACCCCATTGGCTTTTACTTTAGGATATGCATTGTTAGGTTCCTTGATATTAAGTTTAACCTATGTTCCTGCTATGTGCAAGTTGCTTTTTACCAAAGGCATGGAAGAGAAAGAAAACTTTGTGACCAGATTCTTTCATAGATCTATCTATGGACTTTATAGTTATGCCCTGAAATTCAAAAAAATAACCATTGTTGTTTTTATTGGCATTCTAGCTTTATGTTCGATAAAGTTTATGAATTATGGTTCTGAATTCCTTCCTCAATTAAATGAAGGGGCCATCTATATCCGAGCGACTTTGCCCAATAGCATTAATCTGGATGAATCTAGCCGGCTGACCAAAGAAATGAAGCAATTGATGGTGGAGACCTGTCCGGAGATTGATTTTATCTTAACCCAAACCGGTAGACCCAATGATGGGACTGATCCCACAGGCTTCTTTAATATTGAGTTCAACGTCCAATTGACTGAACAAAATACTTGGAAACGAGGATTGGATAAGGAGGAGATCATCGAGGAACTGAGGGAGAAATTGAATCAATACCCAGGGATTAATTTTGGATTTAGCCAACCCATTCAAGATAACGTAGAGGAATATGTGGCCGGAGTTAAGAGTTCTTTGGTTATTAAGATCTTTGGTGATGACCTGTACAAGTTAGAAGACTATGCAAATCAGGTATCAGATGCGATCGGCAAGGTTCGAGGGATTACAGATATCAACGTTTATAAGAATATTGGTTTGCCAGAATTAAGAATTCAGCTTCATGATTCTAAAATGGCGAAGTATGGCATCTTTACCAAGGATGTACAAGCCGTTATCGCGATGACCATTGGTGGACAGGCGGCAACCAAATTTTATGAAAAAGATCGACAGTTTGATGTGGTCCTCCGATTCAATAAAGAATATAGGGATACACCTGAAAAAATAGGAAATATCCTCATACCGACAAGCACCGGAGAGAATATACCGTTGCAAGAGATCGCTAGCATTGGGTATGTGACTGGACCTGCCTTTATCTATCGTGAGGGCAATAGCAGATACATTGGTATTGGCTTTAGTATATCGGGAAGGGATCTAGGAAGTACGATTGAGGAGGCAAAAGAGGTAGTAGCCAAATCCATAAAACTTCCTAAAGAAAATTATATGGAATGGGCTGGTGAATTTGAAAGCAAGGAACGGGCAACCAAACAATTAATGACGGTTATTCCTATTTCCCTTATTCTGATCCTCATATTGCTTTACAGTAATTTTGGAAATATGAAAGATACCGCCATTGCTGCTATTACCATTCCATTTGCCTTTATTGGCGGCTTCCTGTCTTTATGGATCACAGGTACCATCTTTGGGATTTCCGCAGGTATCGGATTGATTATCCTCTTCGGTGTAAATACCATCAATGGAATCATCCTGATCGTTGTGATGAAGGAGTACCTGAAAAAGAAACCGCTGAAAGAAGCTATCGACCAAGGAGTGAAAAGTAGGATCAGATCTATTGTGATGATTGCCCTGATGGGTTCGATGGGATTGCTACCTGCTGCGCTCTCCAGTGGGATGGGGTCTGAAATACAGAAGCCCTTAGCCATTATGATTGTTGGTGGCCTATTGATCTGTTTGATACTTTCCTTTGCAGTGTTACCGGTAGTATTCTATTATGCATATAGAAAGGATAAAATGTTAGCAAAGAATAGTTAACTTTGCAGGCATGAAGAAAAAGGCTCATGAAACCAATAAAAAGGTAGAATTTTCCAGACCTGTAGAGAAACATTTTTACGAATTGGATCAAACATATGGAACAGGAAACTTTGCCTTATATGCCATATTTATTTTTTTGGCCTTCTTTGGAATCATGGGATTGATATGGATGATCCCTTTTCCTCAATTAGAATTTTTGGTTAAGATGAATGCCCATACGTTCTTGAACTGGGGGTCATTTTTCATAGCAATAGTTATCTACTGTTATTTGAAATTGGCACCGACCCTTTCTTATGCCGTGCTATTCACGATTGGGATCATGAGTTATTTCATCGTCCAACTGGAATATGTTGAACGAGATGGTGGGCCAACGGTCATCTTAGTGTGCAGTATTATTGCAATAATTGGATTATTTGGACTGTTCTTAAGCAGCAATAAGGTGAAAAAAGGAAATGCTTCCTTCTTGAATCTATTGACGATTGGACCCATTTGGATGTGGTCAAAAGTATTCGATAAATTGAAGTGGAAATATTGATCCATTTGATTTAGATCCATAAAGAAATAATAATAAAGGCTAGTCTTCCGATACGGGGATAACTAGCCTTTATTTATTCTAGGTAGCTAGATTGGCTATTTTAGGCCTTTTAAATCATAAATAATCTTCGCGATATCTGTATTGTCCAAAAATCCTTGAAAGCGTTCTGCAGCGGGTCCAAACGCCATTAAGGGAACTGGAGTACCCGTATGGTCATTTGTAGCAAAGCTCGCCAGGACCCTACCAGATTTAGGATCCGCATCAAGCACAATCATTCCACCAGTTTCATGATCAGAAGTCACGATGACCAAAGTTTCTTTATCCTGTTCCGCAAATTCTAATGCTTGACCGACTAATCTATCAAAACTCAGATATTCCGTCATAGAAAAACCAGTAGAATTGCTATGACCACCACCGTCTATTTTCGCGCCTTCAATCATTAGGAAAAATCCTTTGTCATTTCCTCTTTTCAGGAAATCAATGGAGGGTTTCAAGGCATGTTCAATAAAGCGATAGGATGTTTTGATTTCCGATTGCTCTTTATCCAGTTTATTCCATTTATGGTCAACTTGGTCTTCTTGAAAAACTAAAAGTTGCTTAGCAGAACTTTTTTGAACGGTTTCCAAGGAGGTGCCAATTTCTATACCTTTAGATTTTAATTTCTTAATGAGTGAACTATCATTTTTACTGAAGGATTGGTTAGGACCGCCGATGAATAAGTTTATTTTGCTAAATAAAATGTCGTTAGCAATACTGTCAGAAAGATCTCTTTCATTGACATGAGTGAAAAAAGCAGAAGGGGTAGCTCCAGTGATTTCATCATTGGACACAACACCTGTCCTCATACCTAACGTGTTCAACCTGTCAGGCAGGTTATCCACTTTATTTCCCAAGCTATCGACTCCGATATAACGGTTCTTGGTCTTATGGCCAGTGGCAATTGCGCTGCCTCCAGCGGCAGAATCGGTATGGTAGTTATCAGTGGGTTGTGTCTTTAGATAACCGGTATAGTGCATATTTAGTACATTCAGATTTCCTCTGTTAGCCATGGCAGAAGCCCAAAGCTGCGATAGTCCGGCACCGTCACTGATCAATAGAATAATGTTTTTCGGTTTTAATCCAGTTTTGAATTTCTCTTTAATCTGATAGGGGATGTAGGTAGAGTTCTCTTGATAAACTGTTTTTGGCTCATTGATCAAGAATTCACTTAACTCAAAAGGTTTGTCTGTATTGATGAAATCAATCCCTATTTTTTGCCATTCATACCAAGTGGTTTTAGTATCAGGAGCTGCCCAAAAACGAATTTTCTTTCCTAGGTTATGAACAGAATCTACTTTAGTTTTTACTTTTTGTAAATCCTTGTCCGTTAATCTGCCAAGGCCATTCCATTTGGATAAAGAGCTAAAACTTGCACTAATAAGCCCTATTCTTTCCAACTCTTGTTGGTTGAATTTCTCATTCAACTTCCCATCGAAATAGAAGATTTCATCATATTTATGAAAATCTGCAGGCTTAGGACGGTTTCCACTTATAACCAACTTGACTGCCTTAGGATTGTTTTTGCTGTCAAAGAGGTCTCGATGCGGTTTCAACAACTTGGTCAGATGCTCTAAAATTGGAGCACCCTCGGTTTTTGGATCAATTAAGAGTTGCAATTGCCCTTTGTTAGGAAAGAGGTATCCATCCGAGCTATGCTTAAATGCTTCGAGTATTGGCTCTAGGTACAGCTTGCTAAAAGTTCTTTCTTTGGTGATGTCTTCAGGATCATGAGCAACATATAGTTCTCCGTCTTTTAGGAATAAATCTGCCTCAATAGACCCAAAACCTAGGCCATAGGCCTGGTTAAAGGGATTATTACGTGTGTAGTCGTTATGCGAATGAGCATTAGCCAAAAATCCAATGGGCTTGATCTGAGAAAAGGTATTGAAAGATAAACTGCAAAAAAATGCTAGGCTCAGATAATATTTAATTCGATTCATTATAATGACTTAATATTATGGTTTTAGGTGTTTGTTTTAAAGTTAAGAATAAATGATTTAGCAAAATTAGGATGGACCTATTATTGTTGTGTTATACTACCGTTACCTCATTGTAAAGTCTATCAAGTCCTTTCATCCAAATGTCAATTCTATTCTCTATTTTTATTTCATGAAAGACCTACAATATCCTTTACATTTCCAGTTTCGTGTTACGAGCCTTGCGAATGATTTTTCGGCAAAGGATGCCAATGGAAACAGTATCTACTATGTCCGTGAAAAGATATTCTCTTGGCGTGACATTATCATGGTCTATAGGGATGAAAGTAAGGCAGAATTGCTTTATGAGCTTCGGTCCAATAAACTCATAGACTTTCAGCAAACATTTACGATTACAGATCGCACTGGAAAATTGATCGGAAAGGTGAGGAGGAAGTCTATAAAATCTTTATGGAGGTCTACATTCAATTTAATGGATTCAAACGATGTTCAAGACCATACCATTAAGGAAAAGAACCCTTGGGTGAAGTTTTGGGATGGGCTTTTTGGCGAGCTCCCATTGATAGGGATATTATCAGGTTATATCTTTAACCCTGCGTATATCCTTCGAAATGATCAGGAAGAACCCGTTTTTGAAATTATTAAGGAACCTTCCTTCTTTGGTCGAAAGTTTACAGTTAATAAATTAACCCAGCGTGAAGTCGATGATGAGCGTTTTGTCCTCAGTCTAATGCTGATGGTCTTGATAGAAAGAAGGAATGGCTAACTACCATTCCTTCTTTTATATTTAACAGCAACCTGAACCTGGAACACAGCAAGAACCTTCGATTACATTCAGGTCTGCCAAATTCAGCTTTTGCTTTTTGGGAGGAATCCCACAAGAATCTTCCGCCAAACAAGCAGTTTTTTTGTTCTTTAGGAGAAACTGTTTGCCATTGAATTCCAGATCATATTTTCCAATAGTATCTGCCTGGTATTCTACTTCAATCTCTCCATCCTCAATTTGTAGCTTATCTTCTGATAATTTTATGATGTCCAATAATTTTCCCGGTTTTAGTCTATGCTCAAAATCATCGGCACTCCATAATTGGAAATTCACGACCTTCTCCTTGCGGATTGTTCCACCGCAGTCTATAAAATTCTTAAGGATACTTCCTATTTCCGTAACATGAAAATGTTCGGGAACCTGGGTTCCGTTTTCCAGTTGAAACTCCACATTGTCCAATGTGGGAAGGATTTCTTTTATTTCTGATAGTTTCATGGTATTAGTTTTAATCTATATATCGTAATATTGCGATACTTAAGGGTAAAAAAAATGCTAACAGCATTTTTCAATTTTAAATGGTTTTTCAAAGAAATGATGTATTTCTTCCTGGAGTTCATTCCATACCGTTTCATTGATACAATAGCAAACACTCTTGCCTTCAATGCTTCCTTGGATGATATCAACACTTTTAAGCTCCTTCAAGTGTTGGGAAATAGTGGCTTGCGCCAAGCCTAGTTCGTCCACTAAATCATTGCAGATACAGCCTTTTTGCTTTACGATATGCTGTAGAATAGCAATCCTGGCAGGATGGCCTAATACCTTGAAGTAATTGGCCAATTTGTTCTGTTCCTCGGTAAAGATCTCACTCTTAGTAATTCCCATAGCAATTCTTTGTATCGCAATATTACGATATAATGTTTTTTAAATCAAATTTGAATAAAAAAATCCCTTACTGTAATACGTAAGGGATTGAAATACAGTTCGATAATTTTCTTATCTATTGTTTTTGTAAATGGCGTATGTGAATTTCAAACTACCATTTTCATCAAATTCATTCTCTTTTACCGCATTGATTTTTTCCAATGCTTTTTGAGAACGTGTGTTTTCTGAGGCAACATGGAAGATTACCTTATCCAATTTTTCAAAGGCAAAATCCATCATCAAGTTTTTTACGGACTGGTTGTATGCTCCACCCCAATATTCTTTGGCAAGGAAGGTATAACCGATAGCTATTGACTTTTCATTTCTATCATAATGATAAAATGAAGTGGCACCAATAACCTGTTCAGTTTTGCTGTCAATTATCAAGTAGGGGATATCAGTATCAATCAGTTTTTGAAAATATCTGGTAAAACCCACCGGTGTATAGCGATTGCTGTCAGGATGTTGAGCCCAGATTTCTGGATCTGACGCAGCTGCAAATACCCATTCAAAATCATTTTTGATCATGGGGATTAATTTTACCAAATCGTTGCTTAAGGTTTTTCTTTCCAACATAAGCTATTATTTAATGATACGTTTAATTTTATTGGATTTCTTAATCCATTTATGTACTGCATCGTAATCTTCTTTTTCAATCTTTTCGTAGATATGTTGCAGTTGTTTGATGTGCTCTTCCAATACTTCCAAAACATTATTTCTGTTCTGCTTGAAGATTGGAGTCCACATATCGGGAGATGATTTTGCCAGACGGACGGTCGATTGAAAACCTGAACCCGCCAATTCAAAGATCCTTCCCTGAGATTTTTCCTTTTCCAGAACGGTAAGGGCCAATGCAAAAGAAGTCAAGTGGGAAATATGCGAAACATAGGCAGTATGCATATCATGTTCCTCTGCCGTCATAAAAGAGGTTTTCATTTCCAGCTGCTCCGTTACGGAGTCTGCCAATTCAAATGCATCCTCATCCGAGCGGAATGCTTCTACATAGACCATCATTTTATCCTTAAACAAATTAGGAATTGCTGCTTCGGGACCAGAATACTCTGTACCGGCCATTGGATGGGCAGCTACATATCTACCACGGTTTGGATGATCCTTGATGAGGTTCAGGATATTAGACTTGGTAGATCCCATATCGATGATGACCTGATCTGTCGCAATATCCAATAATTTTGGCAACAAGATCATGATAGCATCTACAGGAATAGTAAGGACAATAACTTTACAGGACTTCAATGCTTCCTCTAAGGTTTGGATTTCATCTACCAACCCTAATTGAAGAGCCTTCTTTTGATTTACTTCGCTTTTTTCTACTCCGATAATCTTTTCGAAGAGTTTGGTTTCTTTAAGTCGGATACCGATGGAACCACCGATCAAACCTATTCCGACAATTGCTATATTCATTTCAAATATTATTCAAATTTTTAAAAAATGGTTTAGGATCTAATCGATCGCTTTCTTGATTCGGTCGATAGCGTTCTCAAAGACTTCGCTTTTTGCACAAAGGCTGATACGGATGAATTTTTCCCCTTCAGAACCAAATATTCCTCCAGGAGTAATAAATACATGTGCCTTATATAGGACATCATCACAAAGTTGAAAGGAATTCTCAAAACCTTCCGGAATCTTGGCCCATACAAATAACCCAACTTGGTTGGTATCATAGGTACAATCTAATAGATCCATGATTTCAAAAACTTTTTCTCTCCTAATCTTATATTCCTGATTCAGCTGGGTATACCATTCTTTATCTAAGCTCAAGGCTTTTGCTGCGGCCAATTGAAGCGGTAAAAACATACCAGAATCCATATTGCTTTTGAACCTCATGATCTGACCGATCCTGTTTTCATTAGCGATTAACATCCCAATTCGCCATCCTGCCATATTGGAAGATTTACTCAGGGAGTTTAGCTCAATGGCTACATCCATTGCACCGGGAACTTCCATGATGCTTTCGGGATGCTCATTCAGGATAAAACTATATGGATTGTCATGGCAGATCAGGATCTGGTGTTTCTTCCCAAACTCAACGATCCTTTCAAAGAAAGAACGGTTGGCCAATGAACCAGTAGGCATATGCGGGTAATTGATCCACATTAATTTCACCTTACTTAGATCCCTAGATTCGAGTTCCTCAAAATCAGGAAGCCAAGAATTTTCAGCCTTCAAGTTATAGGTAACTGGAGTAGCTCCGGTAATGGTTACCGCACTTGAATATGCCGGATATCCAGGATTCGGAATCAAGGCTTCATCACCTTCTTGAAGGTAGGTCATACAGATATGGACGATCCCTTCCTTCGAACCAATTAATGGAAGGATTTCAGTATTAGGATTTAGTGAAACGCGATAATATCGAGCATACCAATCAGCCATGGCAGTTCTAAGGGCAGGAGCGCCTTTATAACTTTGATAACCATGAGCGGTTGATAATGCTGCCTGCTCCTGAAGCGTTTTGATCACTTCGGGATGAGGAGGCAAGTCAGGGCTGCCGATGCCAAGGTTAATCACCTGCGCACCGTTCCTGTTCATCTCATCGATCTCTCTCAACTTCTTCGAAAAGTAGTATTCTTCAGTTCGTTGAAGTCGTTTCGCTACTTCTATTTCCATTATTTATTTTAATTTGGCGATAAAATTATAAAATCTTAATGGTTTTATTTCAATTATGATAAATAATAAACCTACTTTTTGAATAATTAATGACCGATTTTCAATAAAATCAACAGTAATTTAAACATCCACTTTTTTTTAACCTTTTTTAATTTTATTAAATACCCAAATCCTTTAAAATCTGAGCTTAACAGAGTGCAATTATTTTGCTCAAAAATAATTAATAGGAAAATGCCTGCTTGATTAAAAATTTTAACTAAAACAAAGTCAGTTAGTTTAGCTGTTTAGGATGAAATATTGATTTATTTACGGTATAGCTTTTTAAAAGATGTTTGATTTGGTTTGATTTCAATTTTTACCCATTAGGGTATCACTAAAGCATTTTTTAATGTTTACTTAAACTACAAAGATTAACCAATTATTTTTGTTAAGTGTCGTCTTACCCACGATTTTACTATGTAAAAACCTGTTCATGTAAAATTAATTTTAAAGAAAATAATAATTAAAGATTTAAAAGTGTATTTTCGTTTAAATGATAGTGTGACACAACAAAGAGTAAAAAATTTTCTTTAATTATCAAGACGCATGAAAGTATCTGAATTATCTGGTGTAAAAGAGATTGCTCGAAGAGCAAATGTATCCATAGCCACAGTCGATAGAGTCCTCCATAATCGAACTGGCGTAGCGCAAAAAACTAAGGAAAAGATATTGTCCATAATAAAGGAAATGGATTATAAACCAAATATCCTTGCAAAAAGGTTGGCGTCCAAAAGAGTATATAAATTTGGTATCCTGATTCCCAAGGAATGCTCAGAGGCAGATCAATGGAATGCACCTGTTTCAGGTATTAAGGAAGCCCTTTCTGAATTTGGTGATTTCGGAGTGGATTTACGTTATTATTTCTTCGATACAGAAGACCGTTTGAGTTTCATAGAACAAAGTGAAGAGCTATTAAATAAGCATATAGACGGTGTTATTGTGGTTCCCATTTTTATCAACGAAACAAGGGAATTTGCTGCAAAATGTATAGAAAGGCGGATTCAGTTTGTCTTTATTGAATCTCAGGTCCCTAAAGTCCACCCCTTAAGCTATATCGGACAAGACCTTGAACAATCAGGAAGGGTAGTAGGGCATTTATGCCAGTACCTTATTCAACCCAAAGATGAGATTTTAGTGGTCAATGTGGTCAGGGAGAAAGATTCGATCCAGCATTTGGAAGAAAAGATCAGGGGATTCGAGCAATATTTTCTGGACAGCCATTATAATTGCTCCATTGACAGCTTTAACATCGAAATAAACGAAAATGATGAATTCTCCGTTTTCATGGATGATTATTTGCTGAATAAAAACCCTAAACTTATCTATGTGACGAATTCAAGAGCATATATTGTTGCGACTTACCTAAAAAATCGCGGTCTAGATCATATCAAATTAGTTGGCAATGGCTATCATAGCAAGAACATTGAATTCCTGAAAGATGGCATCATTGATTTCTTGATCTGCCAGAAACCTTTGGAACAGGGTTATAAGGCTTTTCTTGCCTTGTATGAGTTCTTTATTGCAAAAAGAAAGGTTGTTAAGTTGCAATATATGCCGATTGATATTGTTACCCGGGAAAACTATCAATATTATGAAAACTAAATCTTATTAATCAGTCAAGAATATAAAACCATTTAATTGTGATTTTGATGCTTGGGTTCCAAGTTCTTTATAGGTTGGATTTTGACATTTATTTGCAACAATTCAATGCCATCAGGATCGAAAATCAGCTTAGATTACAATTTTTATTACATTTGTAATCTTAGTAATCTGCATGAAGACATACTTTAGACTGCTCTCGTTCGCGAAACCCATAGAAAAATATGCTATTCCTTATATCATATGTACTTTGATAATGGTGGTGTTCAGCACCTTGAATTTAGCATTATTAGCACCGCTATTACATACTTTATTTAATTCCCAAGATGCCGTAATCGAACCTATTGCCAAGCCTGAAGGCTTTGATGTGATGGGTTATTTCAATTACTTTGCCTATGACCTTAACTACCGTTTAGGTCCATACAATGCATTGAAATATGTCTGTATCGTCATAGTAGCTTCTGTATTTATCAGTAATCTTTTCAGGTACCTTTCTCAAAGGATTATGGAGAACCTTAGGATACATACCTTGTTAAATCTGAGAAAATCGGTTTTTAACAATGTTATGAACCTTCACCTTGGTTATTTTTCCAATCAACGCAAAGGTGACATCATTTCCAAGATTGCTTCCGATGTACAGGTTGTTCAGTTCTCCGTTACGGGAACTTTACAGGTTGCTTTCAAGGAGCCCTTGCAATTGATTGCTTATTTGGTCATGCTGTTCCTGATTTCTGCAAAACTGACGGTTTTTTCTTTATTGGTCATTCCGGTATCGGCCTTTTTTATTTCCAAGATCGTTAAAACCCTAAAGCATCAGGCCCAACAGGGGCAAAAGATCTATGCCAATATGATTACCTTATTGGAAGAAGCTTTGTCCGGTATAAAAATCATTAAATCATTCAATGCTGTTGAATTCATTAAAGGAAGGTTCAATTGGGAGAATGATGAATACGCAAAGATCAACCGTAGGATGGTACGCCGTCAACAGATGGGATCTCCAGTATCTGAATTGTTGGGCGTGGCTATGGTCGCGGTAATCTTGCTTTACGGCGGGCACCTTGTTTTAAGTGGTCAAGGTGATTTGGAAGCCTCTGAATTCATCGCTTATATTGCCATTTTCTCTCAAGTGATGCGCCCAGCAAAAGCACTGACCGATGCATTTAGCAATATTCATAACGGTATTGCTGCGGGTGAACGTGTATTGCAGCTTATCGATGAGAAAAATCAAGTAGCAGATAAACCGAATGCCTTGGATATCGAACGTTTTGATAGCAAGATTGAATTCAATAATGTCTTCTTTGCTTATGAGGAAACACAAGTCTTGCAAGATATTAACCTAACCATCAATAAGGGTGAAACCGTAGCGCTCGTGGGACCTTCGGGTGGAGGGAAATCAACTTTGGTAGATTTAATCCCTCGATTTATGGATGCTACGCAAGGGGCAATATTGATAGACGGAATCGATGTCAGGGATCTAAAACAAGATTCCCTAAGAAGAATAATCGGTGTGGTTAATCAAGAGTCGATCTTGTTCAATGATACGATATTCAATAATATAGCTTTTGCGAATGCAGAAGCAACGGAAGAGCAGGTAATCCAAGCAGCGAAGATTGCCAATGCTCATGATTTCATCATGGGTACCGAAGCAGGCTACCAAACCAATATCGGTGACCGTGGATCCAAGCTTTCCGGTGGACAGCGTCAGCGTATCTGTATTGCCAGAGCAGTTTTGAAAAACCCTCCAATCATGTTATTGGATGAGGCAACTTCTGCTTTAGATACCGAGTCTGAACGTCTTGTGCAGGATTCCCTGTACAAACTTATGGAGAATAGGACCACCGTTGTTATTGCGCACCGTTTGAGTACCATTCAAAATGCAGATAAAATTATCGTCTTGGAAGCTGGTCGAATTGTTGAAGTCGGGTCGCATTTGAACTTGATCGCTCAAAATGGTCTTTACAAACGCCTGATTGATATGCAACAATTTGTAGAAGCTTAGACCTCCAAAATTTAGCTTTTTCGGGTATGTTTTCCTACATTTGTATAGTAAGGACTGCGAAATGGAAGCAACAGAAAAATTATCGTTTTTATTGAACGACAAAAATTTATCGAATGAATTAAAGCTAATTGCAGAGAAGGTACTTAATAGCGAGCGTATTACATTTGAAGAAGGTGTATACCTTTATGAAAACGCAGAATTAGGATATTTAGGCGTATTAGCAAATTATATCAGAGAGAAAAAGCACGGAGATTACACCTACTTTAACCGTAATTTCCATATTGAACCAACTAACGTCTGCGTATATGACTGTAAATTTTGTTCCTATTCGAGATTGATCAAAAACAGGACAGATGGTTGGGAAATGGATGTTGATGGTATGATGGACATCGTGAAAAAATACGATGGCGAGCCTGTAACCGAAGTCCATATCACTGGGGGAGTTGTCCCTAAACAAAACCTTGAGTTTTATGCTGAGTTTTTTAGACGTTGCAAGGAGCATCGTCCTGAACTGCATATCAAAGGTCTAACCCCTGTAGAATATTATTACATTTTCAAGAAAGCAAAATTGAGCCATTATGAGGGCATGAAGTTCATGCAATCCTGTGGTTTGGATTCTATGCCGGGTGGTGGTGCTGAGATCTTTCATCCAGAAGTACGGGAGAAGATCGCGGACGATAAATGTAATGCAGAACAATGGCTGGATATCCATGAGCAGGCACATAAATTAGGAATGTATACTAATGCAACCATGCTATATGGCCATATCGAAGAATACTGGCACCGTGTAGACCATATGGAACGCTTAAGGGAATTGCAGGACAAAACAGGGGGATTCCAAACTTTCATTCCATTGAAATTTAGAAACAAGGATAACCAAATGGACCATGTTCCTGAGGTGTCCGTTATTGAAGATTTGAGGAATTATGCCATAGCGAGGATTTATCTGGATAATTTTGCCCATATCAAAGCGTATTGGGCGATGATCTCTCGAAATACGGCTCAGATGGCCCTAAGTTTTGGAGTAGATGATATCGATGGCACATTGGATGATACCACCAAGATCTATAGTATGGCAGGTGCAGAAGAACAGACCCCTGCGATGAGTACGAAAGAACTGGTTGAATTGATCAAGAATGTTGGTCGTCATCCGATTGAACGTGATACCCTTTATAATGTGGTCACAGATTATAAAGATTTTGTATTTGAAGAAACCAATCCAAAGAAACAATATTATTCTTTGCCTGTCGTAAATTCATAAGTCGGAGCTAAATTGAAGAAAACATTTTATTTTATACGTCACGGTCAAACCGATTTAAATTTAAAAGGTATTGTGCAAGGTAGAGGTGTGGACAGTCCATTGAATGACAATGGATTTAAGCAGGCCCAAGCCTTCTACGATGCATATAAAAATATCCCTTTTGACAAGATTTATACCTCAACCTTATTGAGAACCCACCAAACGGTTTCTCCTTTCCTTAAAGACGGTGTTCCAATGGAACAATTGATGGGCTTGGATGAGATCAGTTGGGGAATCTATGAAGGGCAGGAGCAGACTGAAGATATCCTGTCGGGATTTGATAAAGTGGTTACCTCTTGGAAAAACAATGATCTGGATCTTGCTATTGAAAACGGGGAATCTCCAAATGCCCTTGTCTTTAGACAGAAAGAAGCCGTTGATTACATGTTGGAACAAGAAGACGAAGAAACGATTTTGGTCTGTATGCACGGTCGTGCCATGCGGATAATGCTCTGTCACCTGACTGAGGTCCCTGTATGTAAAATGGATGACTTTCCGCACACTAATACCGCTCTATATAAATTAGAGTATGAAAACAACAGTTTTTCTATTGTTGATTATTACAACACAAAACATTTAGAAGGTTTGTTAAATGAATAAGATTAGAATATCTGCAGTTTCTTATACCAATACATTGCCCTTTTTGCAAGGAATAAGAAATTCAGATGTAATGAACGATATTGAGCTTTCTGTAGATTATCCGTCAGAATGTGCTCGTAAGGTTATTGCCGATGAGTCTGATATGGGTATTATTCCCACTGCCGCCTTAACCGACCTAAAGGAATACCATTATATAGGTGATTACTGTATTGGTTCAACCGATTATGTTGATTCAGTTTTTATCTTCTCCACGAAACCTATTGAGGAAATCAATACCCTGCTATTGGATAAGCAATCAAGGACCTCAAATGGTCTCGCTAGGATCCTCTTGAAGCATTACTGGAAGAGAGATGTGGAAATAGTCACGGAAGGAGCGGCTGATGCCTATGTATTGATCGGTGACAGAACCTTTGGTAAAAAAGAGCAGGTTCCATATGCCTATGATATGGGGCATTATTGGAAAGAGTTGACAGGTTTGCCATTCGCCTACGCCGTCTGGGTGTCGAATAAGAAATTACCTGATAGTTTTGAGGAAAAATTCAACGCTGCATTAGCTGATGGAGTTTCAAGACCCGATGATGTCATTCCTGGTTTACCGATTTTCCCAAATTTTGATTATCATAAATATCTAAATGAGAATTTGAATTATCATTTGGATGATGACAAGAAAAAAGCCATTGAAATGTATTTGAAGTGGTATAAAGAACTATAAAAAAAATCCCCGAAAATTTTTCGGGGATTTTTTTATTTTTTCAGTTTCTAGTTCATAAAAGAAATCAGGAGCATTAGCCAACCAACGATCATCAAAAGACCGCCCAAAGGGGTGATAGGTCCAATAAATTTCATATTGAATTTCAAAAGGTCCTTAAAGCTCAAGATATAGATGCTTCCTGAAAACAGGATACAGCCCCAAAACAGACCATAATATGCCCAGTTTTCAATAGAACTGGAGAAATCAAGATGAAAACCAATGATCAGCAAAGTAATGGCAGCATACATTTGGTAGCGGACTCCAACTTCAAAGGAACTTAATCTTTCTTCAGATAACACCTTCTTTAGGGCATGAGCACCAAATGCTCCAAGCACAATGGAAAGAATTCCTAAGACAGCTCCGGATATTAATACAGTTTGGTTCACCTTTTTCTAATTTTTGATTCTTTATTTCGCTTTTTTGATCTGTGCTAGTATTTCGTCTTCGGTTGCAACGCCTGATTTATTCCAAGCTTCTTCACCTTTTTTGAAAAGTAATAGTTGAGGGATGCCACGGACATTTAAAACTTTCATCAGTTCCTTGTTCTGGTCTGCATCTATCCTCACCACCTTAACTTTTCCGGCCTGTTCTTTTTCAATCTTTTCAATGGTAGGTTTCAACTCCTGGCAAGGAGCGCACCATACAGCAGAAAAATTAACCAAAACCAGATCAGATGAATTGATGATCTTATCAAAATCTTCAGTGCTTAAGCCTTTGCTTTCCTTAGCGTTGTCAGGTTTAATCTCAGGTTTTTCTGCACTTCTCCAATCCATCATGCCACCTGAATAGTCATATACCTTAAAACCATTTTCAGTCAGTAATGCCGCAGCTTGTTTACTTCTTCCACCACCTAGGCAATACACATAAACAGGTTCATTTTTGTCTAACGTTTTGATGGACTCCTTGAAGTTTTCTTTTTCGTTCCAATCCACATTTACTGAATTTGGAATATGTCCGCCGGCATATTCAGCAGCAGTGCGCACATCCAATAATTGGGTTTGAGGTTTTGCTATGACCTCTTCCATTTTTTTTGCATCAATTTTTTCTTGCGCATTTACCTGTAAACAGGCAAGCCCAATCAATGCGGTGAATAATAATTTTTTCATGTTCTATGTTTTTCTTTCTGCCTAAAAGCTTAGCCTTTACGCAGGTACTTTGTTAATATAACGATTGTTTGCCCTTCAATCTTACCTTCAATCTGTTCGGTATTGTCAGGAACAAGTCTAATATTCTTAACTACGGTACCCAATTTCGCTGAAATGCTTGAACCTTTTACGTCCAATGTCTTGATAAGCACCACGGTATCACCTTCAAACAAACGGGTGCCATTTGAATCCTGATGAAATTCTACGGTTGCTTCAGCTTCATGGTCTCCAGTTTTCTTAGCCCATTCTAGAATTTCATCATCTAAATAAAGGATATCTAAATTATTGGCTGCCCAGGCTTCATTTCTCAATCTGCTCAACATTCTCCAAGCCACAACTTGAACTGGCAAATGCTCTGACCACATGGTATCTCCAAGGACTTTCCAGTGTTCCGGATCAATCTGTTCGGTTTTTTCTATCTGTGCTCTGCAAACAGAACATATCAAAATGCTGTTATCTAAAGAAGGGTTGGAAGCAGGAGGGACTTCGTAAATGTCCAGGTTTTCGGATGAGCGACATAATTCGCATTGACTCTCACTTCTATTTTTCAGATCGTCTAATAACATATGTTTGGTAATATATAATGATTTCAAAGATAAGCATTTTAAATGAGGGGAATGAATTGTACCTTTAACCAATATTATCACCTGATAATACCTATGGCAAAGAATTTGTAGTGTAACCAAAACAAACTAAAATTAAATAAAGAAATATTTATGAAATGGCAAGGCGGCCGCCGCGGCGGAAATATCGAAGATCGTAGAGGGATGTCCGGTGGACAGAAAATGACTCTTGGGGGAATAGGAGGTGTTATCGTTTTGATTATCGGCTTCTTAATGGGCGGTGATCCTAATGATTTATTGAACCAGATGCAAGGATCAGGGCAACAAGGGACAGTCAATGAACAAGGTGAATATCAATCTACACCTGAAGAAGATAAATTAATGGATTTTGCTGATGTAGTTTTGGCCAGTACTGATGATGTATGGGGCAAGATTTTTCAGGAAAATGGAAAATCATATCCTAAACCAACCATGGTGGTGTACACCGAAGGTACCGAAACTGGTGGTTGTGGTGTTGGTCGATCAGCTTATGGACCTTTTTACTGTCCTGGTGACCAAAAAGTATATCTTGACCTCAGCTTTAACCGTGAACTATCTCAAAAATATGGTGCAAAAGGTGAATTTGCTTTAGCTTATGTTATTGCGCATGAGGTAGGTCATCATATCCAAAATATTTTTGGAGTTCTATCGCAAACCAATGCCATGCGAGCAAAATTGAGCGAACGTGAAAACAATAAAATCTCGGTGATGACCGAACTGCAAGCTGATTTTTATGCTGGGGTATGGGCGCATCACTTAAATAAATCTACCGATGTAGAGATCACTTATGATGATATCGTTGAAGGAATGCGTGCAGCAGCAGCTGTAGGTGATGACCATATCCAAGAACAAGCGTATGGACAATCTAATCCAGAATCATTTACACACGGTTCATCAGAACAACGTATGTACTGGTTCAAAAAAGGATATGATACCGGCGATATCAATGCTGGTAACACCTTTGAAGATCCAAGCTTGCAATAAGCTACTGAACTAAAAGATTGCAACCTCGGATATCCGAGTTGTCAAACCTACCCAAGATTTCAAAGGATCCATCCGCATGGAACTTTCCAAGGTCTTGTGTAGCTATAAAGGAACAGGAATAATAATTGGCTAAATCAATGACATTTATTGCTCCTGTTTTTTTATTGTCCAATAAAGACAGGGGATCATTGGTGTCACGTATCAAGATTTTCATCCAGTTTGGGGTATGGAATAAACCTTCACCATAAGAATAGCCTTGAGAAAGCAATTCGGTCATGCCATATTCAGAATGTATGCTCTTCACATTAAACCCCTCACATAATATCTGATGCAATTCCTCACGGATCATTTCCTTTCTCTTACCCTTCATCCCACCTGTTTCCATCACAATCAAGTCCGGGAAATCAATTTGGTATTGCTCAATGAAATCCAATAGGGCATAGGTTACTCCGAATAGGACAGTCTTGGTTCCCGACTCATTGAGTTTGTTCAATGTTCGTTGCAGATCCTCATGGTTGTATAGGAAATAACCACTTTCGGGTTGATTTGATCGGTTAATGAGGTCGTCTACCATATAGATCAGGGATGATCCTGAACGCTCTAAATAGGAGGGCAATAAGGCTACTATGGCGATGTCTTCGATCTTACCATAAAATTGCTCGAAAGCTCTCCTGAAACTCTCCACATACAAATCACCCTTTGCGACAAGATGTTTGCTGGTAATCATACCTGTTGTACCTGAAGAAGAGAAGGTCACTTCCGGTTCCAAACCTTCTATGATTACTTCCTGCGATTTAAAGAATTGGATAGGGAGAAAAGGGATTTCACGGTAATGCTGTATTGCTTCTGGATTCACTTTTAAAATATCCAGAAATTGCTGATAGACTAGATTGTTCTTGGCTTGGAATCTAAAGATTTCAACAGCACAATTGTTAAAGTCTATTTCATTTTGAATAGTGAATATTTTGTCCGAAATTTCCATTGCTGCAAATATACGACAACAAATATTAAATGCTTTTTTAATACTGTCGAATTTCAAAAATCCCAAAAAACAGATAAAAAAAGTTCGGGTCAAGCTTTGACCTTATTCGAGACATATTCCGAAATTTCCGAATATGTCTCGAATGAGACCAGAACTTGACCCGAAGAATTTTACTCAAATTCGTTCGATCTTATAACATTCCTCCACAAACAGGGATCACCTGTCCAGTGATATAGGAAGAGAGGTCTGAAGCTAGGAACAAACATGCATTGGCAACATCTTCAGGTTCACCAGCACGTTTTAATGGGATATTAGCTTCCCAACCTTCAACAACCTTAGGGTCCAATACATCAGTCATTTCAGTGCGGATAAATCCAGGAGCCACTACGTTGGTACGGATGTTTCTTGATCCCAGCTCTTTAGCAAGGGATTTAGAAAAACCGATGATACCTGCTTTAGAAGCTGCATAGTTAGCTTGTCCAGCATTTCCTTGTACACCTACTACAGAACTCATGTTGATGATGCTACCTTTACGGTTTTTCATCATCACCTTGGAAGCAGCTTTAGAAACGTTGAAGATTGATTTTAGGTTGATGTTGATTACATCGTCCCAGTTTTCCTCTGTCATACGCATCAATAGACCATCTTTAGTGATTCCCGCATTGTTAACGACGATATCAAGGGTTCCAAAATCAGCAACGATATCATTGATTAATTTATCAGCTTCATCAAATTTAGAAGCGTCAGAACGGTATCCTTTTACTTTTGTTCCGAATTGTTCAAGTTCTTTTTCTAGGGCTTGGCCTTTTTCTACCGAAGAAAGGTAGGTGAAAGCAACGTTCGCTCCATTTTGGGCAAATACTTCAGCAATTTTTCTACCGATCCCTTTGGATGCCCCAGTAATCAAGGCTGTTTTTCCGGCTAACAATTTCATATAAATAAATATTTATGTTCAATAATATAAAGTCCACAAAAGTGGAAAATAAACTGCATAATACAAAAAATGAATAGCAATAGGAAGGATTCAATGACATAATTAAAGAAAGATGGACAAACCTTCTTTTCATTAACCTTTCCAGTGTCACCTTGAGGAACGAAAGGTCTCGGTCCTACATAACCCATTTTTGGAATAGTTTCTGTCGTAAGTTTGCAGATTGACCGCATTCTCTTCGTTACTTTTAGAGCCCAAAAGTAACCAAAACCAAACCGACAAAGGAGCTCACGGACACCAATTTTCTTCGTTACTTTTGAAGCCCAAAAGTAACCAAAAGGCTTCGGCTCATTTAAGATGGCTTTTCGCACAATCATCTGCACATGAAAAGAACGCCTTGTTGTCGGGAATATCTTCCTTCAAAATTCTCCTTTAGATGGAGAATTTTGAAGGAAGTATTCCAAGGCCAATCCCATCGCACAGGGCAACGGCATTCTTTCCATTTTTCCGCCATTGGAAATGAGCCGGAGGCTAAAGGGCTTCCTTCGGAAGGATAATGTATATTTATATATTTTGAGAAACCCCCAGAGGGGGTGGAATCTTTGTAGAAGTTGGATGTTTGAAATGGCCAACCCCTAGCGAGGGTGGAATATTTTTCCATATATTTTTTATACGGGTCTAAAAAGAAAAAAAATAGTTTGCTCATCTTACGATTTGGCAATGACAACGATCCTTAAAAAAATAAAAAAATAGATTCTTCGTTTCACTCTGAATCCCTCTTTTTCGCATTTTGATTCTGAACGATTAGTGAAGAATCTGTACGGTTCTCCTCCAACAGGTCCTGTCATGCTGCACCACAGGTGCAGGAACTGTACGCTAATGCAATGATTCCCAAAAATTGGTTTGGAATGTTCCGAGATCCTTCCTGCGTCAGGATGACCGGCTTAGCATTATAAAAGGTATGTTACAGATCCTTCCTTCTTTAGGATGAAGCAGAAAATATGTGTCGGGCTATGCAATAGTCCCTACGCAAATTTGTATTAAAACCGCATTCAATGGTTTACGATCTTGGTCTATCCTCCCATCCATTCAATCCTGGTTCTTCCCCAGATCTTGGCCTATCCTCTTATCCCTTTCATCCTGGTTCAAACCTCTGGCGGGTGAGCCTGTCTAATCCCAAACCACCCCTTTTTAACACTCAGAAATCTAAAAAAATAGGATTATGGTAGATTTGAATAAGGGAATAGGTGTTTATTGATAAAATCACAATTATTTGAAATGTTTCTGACAAATTTATTCGCTATAATATAAAGCGAATATTAATTTTGTATTTCATTTAAAAACCATGGGTAAGAAAACAAAAAAAACGGAGGTTGACGTCGTTCTGATTGGTGGAGGCATCATGAGCGCGACGTTAGGTACGTTAATTAATGAGCTGAGTCCAGATATTAATATTGAGATAATCGAGCGTTTGGATGTTGTTGCTGCAGAGAGTTCAGATGCGTGGAATAATGCCGGTACAGGTCACTCGGCACTTTGTGAACTAAACTATACACCAGAGCAGCCTGATGGAAGTGTGAAAATTGATAAGGCAATCAGTATTGCTGAACAATATGAGATTTCCAAGCAGTTTTGGTCTTACCTAGTAGAGAAGAATATTATCAAGAACCCTAATCACTTTATCCGCCGCGTTCCGCATATGTCGGCCGTTTTTGGCGATAGAGATGTGCAGTTCTTGAAGACCAGATTTGAGACCATGACCAAACAAAATCTATTCATAGGTATGGAGTATACCGAGGATAAAACTTTGTTGAATGAATGGGTTCCCTTGATGATGGAAGGCAGGTCAGCTGATGAGGCTATTGCTGCTACAAAAATGGATATCGGTACTGATGTGAACTTCGGTGCTTTGACCAGAGATTTGATTACTTACTTGGATGGAAAAGACAATATCAAGTTGTCCTTGAACCAAGAAGTTAAAGATATTGACCGAGAGGATGATGGTAGATGGGAAGTAGAAGTTAAAGATTTGAAAACAGGCAAGAAGAGAGAAATCTTGGCTAAGTTTGTTTTCATCGGTGCAGGTGGACACTCTTTATTGTTGTTGGAGAAATCGGGAATCCCTGAAGCTAAAGGCTATGGTGGTTTCCCCGTTGGAGGACAATGGTTGAGATGTAATAATGAAGAGATCATCAAGCAACACCATGCCAAGGTTTATGGAAAGGCATCAGTAGGTGCTCCTCCGATGTCGGTTCCGCATTTGGATACCCGTTATATCGATGGAAAACAAGCTCTGTTGTTTGGTCCTTATGCAGGTTTCTCGACCAAATTCTTGAAAAAAGGATCATATTTCGACTTGCCGGCATCCATTAAACTTTCCAATATCCGTCCGATGTTATCGGCAGGATTGGATAACCTACCATTGACTAAATATTTGATCACCGAGGTGATGAAAAAACCTCAGGACAAATTAGATTCCCTGAAACAATTTATGCCAACCGCTAAATTGGAAGATTGGGAAATCGAAAAAGCTGGCCAACGTGTACAGGTTATCAAAAAAGACCCTAAACATGGTGGTATCTTGGAGTTCGGAACTGAGGTAGTTTCCAGTGCCGATGGATCCATTGCTGCCTTATTGGGCGCTTCACCAGGTGCATCAACTTCAGTAGCAATCATGATCAACTTATTGAAAAGATGTTTCCCTGACCGTGCAAAATCTGATTCTTACCGTAAGAAATTGCGTGAGATGATCCCATCTTGGGGCAAGAAGTTAAATGATGACGCCGAGCTGTGTCAATCAACAAGAAATCGTACCTCTGCAATTTTGCAGATCGATAAATAATATTCACAATACTTATGGGGTGCTGAATATGTCCCGTTTATGACGGGACATATTTTTAGGCTGAGATGATACCCAATTCCGGTTTTGATCGGAATGAACCTGATCCAGGTAATGCTGGCGTAGGAATAAACAGAGATCCTTTCCCTTATCTCCATAAGTGCTTATACCATTCAGCGAAATTGGAGGAAATCTTTAATAACATTATTCAAACATTGCAGCAAACGTCCTGGTTGGAAAGGTTTTCTGTGATCTGTGGCATTATCCAAGTCCTATTGTCCAAGAACAATAAGGTATCCAATTACCTGTTTGGGATACTGGGGATTACGACTGGGATGCTGGTTCTGTACAATGCCGGGCTATATGCTGAAATTGCTTTACAAATCTATTATTTGGTCATGAGTATCTATGGCTGGTGGTTTTGGATAAGCAATAAGACCGCAAAGGAACAGCCCATTACCCATACGACTAAGCAAGAATGGGTTACCGTCCTCAGCATCGTATTTGGAGGTTTCTTGATCTTTTACTTTTTGCTTCGCAGCATTACCAATTCCGATGTGCCTATTTGGGATGCTTGGGTGACCTCCACAGCCTGGGCTGGTATGTGGCTTTTGGCGAAAAGAAAAATAGAAAATTGGATCTTGCTCAATATCAGTAACCTTTTTGCCATACCACTTTTGATCCATAAAGACCTTTACCTATTCGCAGCACTGACCACGTTTCTATTTATAGTTGCCATTTTCGGTTACCTAAATTGGAAACGAATTATGAAAATCCAAAAATTAGAATTAAATACAGACAATTAAATGTTGATATCAGAACAAATTCAGATCATAAAGGAATTACAGGCCGAAGGAATCAAGAATAAGGCGCTTACGAAAGAGCAACTTGACCTTGTGTACCAAAACAACTGGTTTAATCTTTGGGTTCCGAAAACATTAAACGGCTTGGAAATGTCCTTTCCAGAAGGCTTGGACTTATTGGAAGAGCTGGCTTATTGGGATGGCGGATTGGCCTGGACGGTAACCTTATGTGCTGGTGCGAATATGTTTGCAGGCTTTATACAACCTGAATTTGCCAAAAGCCTCTGGTCTGATCCCAAGATCTGTTTGGGAGGCAGCGGAAGAGTCGGAGGGAAGGCAATTGATGCTGGAGAATATTTTGTGGTTTCTGGTTATTGGAACTATGCCACCGGTGCTCCTCATTTAACCCATTTCACTTTCAATGCTGAAATCATTAATAATGGAGAGGTACTGAAAAATGAATCAGGCGAGAATTTATATTTTTCCTTCCTGGTCCCAAAGGATGATGTACTCATCCATTATGATTGGGATACCATAGGGTTGGAATGTACCGCTAGCCATTCCTTTTCCTTTCAGGACCTGAAAGTGCCCAAGGAAAATGCTTTTGTACTTGATCCAAAAGCTAAACAATCTAATTCGACCCTTTTTAATATTCCTTTTATGCCATTTGCAGAGTTGACCCTATTGGTGAATTATGTAGGTATGTTCAAGCGGTTTTTAGACCTGTGCGAAAAGTATTATTTCGAGAAGTCAAAGGATAGACATTGGGGTGAGAAACAAAGTAAAACTAGGTTTAAACAGCTGGATCAATTACGTACAAAATTTGAAGGGAAGGTAGGCCAGGTGAAGGCTTATGCTGTTGAGCTATGGCAAAATGCCAGTGAAGGGAAAGAGGTTGAGGCGGATCTGTATTTGAAAATTGGAGAATTATCCAGAGAAATTGCCAAAGATGTGCGTATGGATTGTGCCGAGATATTGCCTTTGTTGGGAATCAGAGCAGCGCAAAAGGAAAACGAATTGAATATCGTATTTAGGAATTTATTTACGGCAAGTCAGCATAGTTTGTTGAATGTGTGGTAGGATAAAACAACTCCCTAGAAGGAATAATATCTAGGGAGTTGGTAAAATAAATCTAAGATAAATCGGCAGGAGCTTGGAAATAAGCCCAAGTTAATCCATCCGTTGCATCTACTAAGGTGTAGCCAATGCCTGTTTTGATGACGTAAAATCCATTTCGATTATAAATATATCTTGCTGTGATATTCATTGCTTGAATGACAGAAGGAATTGTGGCAGGAGCGCCTTCCAAAAAAGGTATGAACCTGAGGATTCCATTTTCAGCGAATCGTGAAACAGGACCGTGAAAACTACCGGGATTTTCACCTCTCAGATTGAGACCCATAAACCAGAAGTAGGTTTTGTATTCCTCGTAATAATCATAATCAGGAGCTAAATTAAAGTCCGTAAAATTTGGGATCTTTTGAAATCCTGCAATATCGGGTTGATTTCGTTTTCCAAATCCATGAGTAGATAACCACCATAACCTTTTTCCCGGCACTACCGTAAATTCTTTTGCAGTTTTTATGTCGTAAATCTGGGGTTTGCTTTCATTGGTAATTTCTACGCCATTTCTGGAACTCATCGAAGATGTTTTGAGCTCTAAACCTTCTATCAATTTAATTTTCACCCCTTCAATATCAACTTGCTTAACCAGTGATATTCCACTTCCATTAAAGAAATAATTGGATTTAGTAACTACTGGATTTTGATTGGTTCCTGAAAGAAATGATAATAGACGCTTTGCGGTGTCAATTTCTAAGCCGAAGGTTTTTCCATTCTGTTTATATGAAAAGAAATATTTTGGCATTTCTGTTAATTTCTTGAATTTTTCATAATCAGCATCAATGGAATTTCCTTTTAATTGAGTTAATTTTTCAGGAGAACATTTAGTCAATTTCAAAATTGATTTTCTTATTTCTCCTTCTAAAATTATTGTATCAGCCTTGATGTCCTTAAATGTAAATAATGTATCGATTAATTGAGCATCTGTAGCTAAGTTCGAGAATTTGCTGCCTTTGGGGAACCGTATTGAAGGATTAGTTTTGATGATTTCGAATTTATAATCAGTTTTATCGTATGTTGAATAATTCTTGGAGAAATCACTGATAAATTCAGATGAGTTCTCAGAATTAAATCCAAGGTAACCATAAGTGACCACTTGATTCGGACCATACTCAATGATAAACTCCCAGCCTGTTTTATGTGAGGCAATTGCGTCAGTAAGTTTCTTTAACTTGACTTCGGGTTTTTCCCATACTTCTATTACTTCAAATGTGTTCAGGTCTCCTTTCTTACATGAGAAAATGAAGCAAAGGGACAACATAAATAATATATACTTTTTCATGGTTTTATTAATTAAATCTTATCCATACTTTGCTGTCTTTCACGCTCACAAAATCAAATTGCTCGTCCCCTGTTTCAAAGACGTAAAAACCTTGAGGATCAAACCAGATCTGATTTTGTTTTCTTGCTGTTTCTTCAAATTCGGTACCTGGGGTCAGTCCGGTCAGCGCACTAAATACCTTAAAGGATAAAATACCTTGATCATTATATAGGGTGTTGAATAAAGGTCCAAGATTAAACTGACCTAAGAAAATTATATACAATGCATCGAGGGGATCAATGTATCTTCTAGGAATATAAAGAAGGAAATTGAAGCCAGGAAAAGTTCTAATACCTAAAGCGTCTTTTTTTCCAGCGATCGTAAACCCAAAAGAGGATGCATATCTTTTATTGATCAGGTACATTCTTCTTGGTGCATCTTTATCGATAGAAACTGGTTTGTTTTGATCAAGGATTTCAATATCTACAGTACCATTTAATTTTGCAGTTGTTTTATTGTTGGTCTTGTTGATGATGAAGTTATCAAAACCTTTCACGGCCAAGCCACCTGCATTTAAGGGGTCCTTTAGAAAAATGCCTTTATCGGTAAGGGCATACTCTGTAATAAAGCTTTTGAAAGTAGAGTTCTCTTCATAATAAAAAGCAATATTGTTGGTTTCAGTATTGAAAATCACCCCATAATCCTTATTGTTGATTTTTACAGTTTTATAATAGTTTGTCAACTGGTTGATTTCTTCGACTTTTGCATTTAAGAGAAACGCTTTTCTAATATAGTCGTCACCTTCATTTTCCTTGGCTCTGACTAAAGTCAAGGTGCTTTCATTATGATTTCCAACTAATTTTATGGTATCTGTAGAAGTTTCAATGATTGAAAATTCAAAATCAGAAATCAAACCACCACCTCTTAATCCTCCACTTTTTTGTTCATCTGGGTCAGACAGCTGATGTATGTAAGAATACGTATCAAAATATAGACTGACAACCTGATCCGCTGCTAAGCGGTAAGAGCTTTCGTCGGAGGTGCCAGCTTTGATATTATCAATAGTGGCAAAGCTTTTAACCCTGTTTTTATCGTCGAAATTGAACTTAAAAGTATAACTTCCGCCACCTTTTGGATATAAATATCCGATCCATCCATTTTTCGAGCCTGTTAATTGCTTAGCATATTCGTCTTTTAATTTATTCAATTTGGCGTCAGGTCGCACTCCTTCAAATTCCTTTTTACAAGAAATTAGGAGCAAGCACATGATCAATGAGAAAATTATTGGTTTCATTTTGTAGTTGGTTTAGTTAACGATAAGAATGCGGCTCGAACTTCCCTTTGAAGAGCCCTGAAATCAATGTTGAAAACTTCCTTGTAGTACTGGACAACAATGCTCTCTTTAAGACGAAACGTCGCCTCAACTGGAGTATTGGCTTTTACTAATGCATCGAATTTTTCTTGTCCTTCCACCAACAAGTAAGCAATAGTTTCAACGAAGTCTTCCTGTTCCGCAGATTTTGCATAACTCGACACAAATCCCTGTGCATTTGCTGTTTCTTCTGGCGTATTGAACCAAGTTTGTGTATACCATGCTGTACTTATGCCTCTCCATGCCTGAGGGTAATGAATATTCTGATGCAGAATATGGGCAAACTCATGGTGAATGGTATGGAGCATCTGACTGACTGTCTCAGGTTTTGAAAAATCAAAGTCATTTACTACATATAAAACGACCTTGGTTCCGCCTTCGGCAGTCCCCAAAATAATAGTACCGTTGTTTTGGTATTCCGCACTACCAACCAAAATAAACTTGGATAGAGAGTATCTTTTCAGAAATTCTTTCCCAGCAACTTTTTCATAGGGTTTCATCCAGATATCCCTAACAGCCGTTAGTACAGGAATCACTTTTTTTTCTTGTGGCGGTACTAGCGTCCTATTAAAATTGATTTCAAATGGCGTCCATTTGTACTTGATCTCAATATTGTAGGATTTAATAAATTCTTGATAGATAAATTTATCTAAAGGACCATTAACCCATCTTTCACCACCTAAGTCCACAATAGGTTCATCAGGCAAAGATTCTTCTTTAGAACATGATATGCAGAATAGAAATAAGATTAAGGCTATCGAGTATTTTAAATGTTTCATAACAGTTTGATTTTATCTTGGATTGGGTTGAACACCTGATAGTACCACCTCCGCCGGTAGCTGAAAGAGGCGCATAGGGCTGTTAGCACCTAAGACGTAAGTTTCTTTCTCATCATGTGTTCGATGGGTTACTACTATTTTATGTCGAACAATATCAAACCAGCGAAGCCCTTCAAAAAGGAATTCCCTTCTTTTGAAGTCTAGAGCAGCTTTAATAATGTTTTCTTCCAGATTTAAGCTTCCATAAAAACCATTTAATCTGGTGGAGTTAACATTATGGACATTTGGTTCATAAACGGGCTGATCGGGACTGTAATATACTTTTCGACTGATGAAAGTATTTAAGTCTGCGATGGCTTTGCCGTAGTTTTTTACACGAGCATATGCTTCTGCACGGTTTAATAGGAGCTCATCAGCCGTCAATAAGGGAATCATATTATAAGGAATACCATAGGCCGCATTTAAACTTCCTTTGACAAAATGTTCGCGAAATTTTGGGATATTCAATGAATAATCCGTTCCACCATATATAGGATATGCAAAACGTCCAGTGGTAATGTTATCGCCAAATATGATTTCACCCAAAATAGGAGCAGTAAAACCGAACCTATTGAATGCTAAATCTCGACCCCAAGAAGACACGGCTTCCACTAACAAAAGATTGGTTGGGTTTTCTGTACTGGAATACCATTGTTGCAAAGTCATGTATTCCATTGCTGCAAATGCCCTATTGTTTACGGGTCTGATATAATTTGAGAGATTTTCTCCTAGAGCTAGATTTGCATGTTCAACTGCTTTTTGATAATTATGTTTAAATAAATAAAAACGAGTTGCAAATGCATGGGCAGCAGTTTTTGTAAAATGGTATTTTTTGACTTTGTATCTGTTGTCATCAAGTAATGGAAGACCTTCCACAATATCTTTTTCAATGAGATCATATAGACCCTTCACTGTTCCGCGTTCATATTTATTGAGTACAAATTTTTCAGGTTTATCAATAAATGGAATCCCTGGATCAGAACCAGAGGTTTCAGGTTCAAAATCTTTACAGTACAAGATAGCCAGCATATGGTGCGCATAGGCTCTGGTTAATAATGCTTCACCTTTTAAGGAGGCGGTTTGCTTATTTACTCCAATTTTTTCTATAGCTTCAAGCGCATGGTTTGACGCACTAATGGCTTTATAGGCAGTGTACCAATAATAAGTCGGTGAATCGGAGTCGTTGGTCTCCACATCGATGAACATCCAAGGGTTCATATTCGTTTGAACGTTTGAACTGCTGGTCATGCCTTTGTCCCCCGCATTGTCTGATGCAGATTCCGTGAAAGGAATATAATTTCCCCTAGGATATGCAGAGGTCAATAATTCAGCTATTTTACTTGGAGAGTCTAATTCTGTCCTTAAATCAGGTGGAGTTTCCAAAAATTTAGAACATCCCAACAATAGAAAGGCAGAAAGGACAGTTAATAATACATTTGTTTTCATAATAGTTTTCGTTTATAATCCTGCTTTAATGGAAAGGGTAAATTGACGAGGTATTGGCAATGCCACTCCTCCGGATCCATAAAACTCAGGATCTTGGCCATTCAACTTTGGATCTGAGTAAATCAAGAAAAGATTGTTAGCAACTAGATTTAATGAAAGGTTATTGAAGATCGATTTCCCAAATAATTTTTTTGGAAATTGATAACCTAATGTTACTTGTTTCATTCTGATGAATCCACCATCTGCCACTCGTTGGTCGGTATAGTTGTAGGCATTATACACTTGGTCTCCGGGTAATCTAGAAGAGGTCCTTGAAGTCGCGATAGAAGGGGATAAATTTTCATAAGGTGCAAGGAATCTATCCAAGAAATCATAGGACATCGCATCTAATTCGGAGTATTGATTTTTATAGATAGGATTCAGTCTTACTTTGTTTCCTGCACTATAGGTTACTAAGAATGAAAGGTTAAGGTTCTTATAATTGAAATTGTTATAAAAACCACCATTGAATGTTGGATCTACAGGACCTTCATATTTTAAGTAGTTGGTCTGTATACTTTGAAGGAAAACATTGTTGGAGATTTCATTATTTTCATTGACAAATATGGGTGTTCCATTGAATTCGTTCAATTTCTCAAAATCAATAGAAAATAGACCTCGATGTGGATGACCTTCTTTCGCCGCTCCAACAGAATTTACCAAATTCCAGATATTGGGTTCATTTCTTATCGAAGTTATTTTATTGTCATAAAAAGCATTGGTCAATTGGGTTTTCCAGCCCCAATCCTTTCTATCAAATACTGTTGCCTTGAACAATAACTCTATTCCTCGGGATTTCATATCGGCGTAATTGGCAAATTTTATCGCTTCACCTCCAATTCCTGAAATGCGCATTGGTCCAATTAGATCAAATGCATCCCTTTTATATAAATCTAAGACAATCTGATACCGTCTATTAGCGAATGTTGCGTCAAGTCCAATATTGGTTTCATATTGCTTTTCCCAGGTCAAATCTTGGTTTTCTAAGAAATCGATGTTGATTACTGGTTCTTGTTCATGGATAAATGGGCGGTTGACCGATCCGGAGCGTAACACCAAACTCGCATTGGTGGCAGGTCCCATACTTGCGGTCAAACCATATGTACCTCTCAAGGTTAAGGTGTTGAAGAAAGTCTGGTTCTTGAAGAAGTTTTCCTGGTCGATGTTCCATGACCCTGAAAGGTTCCAGGTAGGAAGCCATCTTGCTACACGGCTTCTGCCTAATTGATTTGACCCATCATATCGCGCTGTTCCGGTGAATTGATATCGGCTGTCGAAAGAGTATGTTCCATTTGCGGCAAAAGCAACAAAGCGGTCAGAAAAGACTTGCATTTTATAGTAAGGTAAATTTCCTTCAACAGTCATTTTGATGATATTAGGGTCAATAAAAGGAACACCGCCTTTATCAAACTGGTATCCATAGCCCGTCATATCTTTAGTCATCCTGTCCAAGAATCTTATCTCTTGGGTGGCAAATGCGGTAAAATAGTGTTTTTGGGATGTTAAGTTCCAATTGAAACTATTTCTTAAATAAAAGCTCTTTAGGATGTTTTCATTGGTAATATAAATACCTCCATAAGGCAAAACAGACATGGGTCTGGCGTCCGGATTTGCAGGGTCTCTATATAAGAACCTGTTTTGGTTTGCAATGATGCTATTTTCAATTCCATCAACTCCATATATTGTACCGGCACGATAAGCATTTGATAAATTTGAGGTTTCGTTTATTTTATGCTCATTTCCAGTACTTGCATAACGATATGCACCAATGAAATTGTAATTAATGTTTTTAGGAAGTTTATAGTTTAGTTCCCCTTGGACCTTCAGGTCTATCATTTTTAACTCCATGTAATTTTTGTCCAGTTCATTTAATATGTTGAATGGAGCATAATTCATGGTTACATTTTCTCTATTTCCTTGTTCATCGAAAGGAGCAATGACCCTTGAGGTATTCATGGCATAGGAGAAAGGGTTGATGTCGAAATTTCTTGATACAACACCTGTAACGGGGTTGCTATCTTGCCCTAATGTGCCGGGTGCTTTTTGATCTCGGATGGAACCTGTTGTCAACAAGCCAATCGATAGCTTATCTGTGATGTTGTAATTTCCTCGAATGTTTGCGGTGTATCTTCTTACTCCATTTGCTTTTGCCCAACCATTATCCTGTAAAAATGAGGTTGAATAGTAGGTTTGGACCTTATTGTTACCATTGGAAAAACTCACAGAATGTTCCTGTAATAATGAATTGTTGAAAAGGGTTTTGAACCAATCCGTGTTTTGATAGATGTATCTCTTCAAAAAGGCTTCACGGCCTTCAGGAGTGTTTTCGACCAAGGGAGTTCCATCTTCTTTCCAAGTTGATAGTCCCCTTGATAAGTTTCCGAAAATTCCGGAATTCATATTGTTCCTGATCAACGCATAATCTATGGCCCCCTTTCTAGCAATTTCTGAATAGATTGACATTTGATCGTAGGAATTTACAATGTCAAATTGAGAATAGGATGGACGAAGGTAGGTCGTATAATTTCCTAGATAAGACACCGCTTGGGTACCGGCTCTACCTTTTTTTGTTGTAATAATAATTACGCCATTCATTGCCCTTGCTCCATATAGGGAAGTGGCGGCAGCATCTTTAAGGATTTCGAAACTTTCGATATCATCTGGGTTTATTCCGGCAACGGAAGATCCCAATAGGGTATTGGCATCACCTGTAGATAATTGATCGTTAGAGATGTTGACTACATCTTCCAAAATAATCCCATCGATTACCCATAAAGGTTTGTTGTCTCCAGTAATTGAAGTCGCACCCCGTACACGAATTTTTGGTGCAGCTCCAAATGTTCCCGAGACATTCTGAACACTGACACCAGAGACTTGACCTTCCAACATTCTGGAAACATCGGGGACACCAAAGCGTTGTGCGTCTTCGGCTTTTACTTTCGTAGCAGCGCCGGTGAACTTCCGTCTGTCGATGGTCTGATATCCAGTGGCAACCACATCAACAACTTCTAAGGTCTGTTGATCTCTTTGCATATTGATGTTAACTGTTTTTCTACCAGCAATGGAGATTTCCTGCCTTTTGTAGCCTAAGAAACTGATAATGATAACGTCTGTCGGTAAAGCACTGATCTCAAATTTTCCATTTTGATCAGTCGAAGTGCTTTTGTTTGTTCCTTTGATACTAACAGAGGCGGCTGGAAGGGGCTTTCCTTCAGCATCCCTGACCGTACCTTGAATGTTTTCTTGTTGACTTACAAGGGAGTTGAGGATGTTCTGCTTACGGATACTGATAGTAATCTGATTATCAGATATTTGATAAGCTAATTTTTCTTTAGGTAGGATCAGCTCCAAGACTTGGACAACGGTTCCCTTCTCTATATTTATCGTGATGGGTCCTGTAATTAGATTTATGCGGTCGTTATAGAAAAATTGGTAATCAGTTTGATTAGCAATAGCCTTTAGGACCGTGTTTAATTTTGCCTTTTGGAACTTTACGGATATTAATTGTTCATTAGCCTTTACGATGATGCTATAAAGCATCAGAAGGGTCAATAGAATAATGAACTTTAGGATCTTTACCAGGAATTTAAGGTCAAAACCTTTCTCTTTTCCTAGTTTTTTGTGAACTAAAAAGTACAGCATTTTAAGAAATTGATTAGATGTTTAAAATTGGTTCTTGCTTGTATCGGGATTAGCCACAGGTAGCGTTATATCCCTAAAATAGATGTTATGTGCTCATGATATCAATGTTTAAGTGTTGAAATTAATTGGTTATCTATAATCAGGAAATTGTATTTGGAGGTGCTATTTAAGATGTCTAGGATCTTGGAAAGCTTTACATCTCGATCGATAGTACCGGTGAAAGTTTCATCATTATTTTGGATGGATTGATAGTTTGTCTTAATACCATACCAATTCTCAATTTGGAAAAGGATATCCTTGAGATTGTCCTTGCTAAAAATGAATTTATTGTTTTTCCACGCTAATTCTTTCTGTAAATCGGATTCTGATACGATGAGCCTATTCGCGATAAGCTCAACTTTTTGTAAGGGCTTCAATTCCTTGAAATCTGATTTTGATCTTATTTCAATTTTTCCTTCTTCAAGAGAGGCTATTAAACTGTTGTTATAATTATTGACATTAAAGGAAGTCCCTAAAACTTTAATTTCTGCATCGGCTGTTTTGACGATAAAAGGTTGTTTTGGACTGTGCTTGATCTGGAAGTAAGCTTCACCGCTTAAGTTGATCATTCTAATTTTTTGATCGAATCGTGAAGGAAATTTTATGGTTGAGTTGGAATTTAACCAGACCATGCTGCTATCAGGTAGTACGATCGAATAATATTGGGCTGCAGGGACTTGGATCTCAAGCCATTTTATCTTCTCATTTTTTGTCGGTTGGTTGACTGTAGTTATGATTTTTTGATCTGAATTCAGGATTTCCCCAGAATGTTTCACCTGTAAAGGCTTATCCAACAGGATCTTTTCTCCATTTGATAAGATTAGTTGGGCCCCCACTTTGGCTGGATATTTATCCTTGTAAGCTGAGTCTACTTTGCTTTCATTTTGAGAAAACTGTATAGTTTCTTCGTTGTTAAGCCAGGAGGAAGAGTATAATAATAAGAAAGAAAGAGCAAACAGTGTTAGAGATGCAGCAATAGACCATATGAATATTTTAGTTTTCTTTTTTCTTTGTCTCCTGCTCCAAGATTTTTCGGCATCGAAAGAATTTAGTAAGTCAAGATCTTCTTTCAACTGTACCGTGTTAACCGCATCTCGGAAAAAGTCTTTGTTTTCCATGTTTTCTTCCAGCCAATTATTCAGTTTCCTGATATCACGGACCGTACAAATACCTTGAATGTATTTGAAAATCAGAATGGCGATTAGTTTCTCCTTTTGGTTCATAATTATAATTAAGAAAACTTAATTACGGAAAAGGATGAAAGCTTATTAAAATAAATTTAATTGGAAGTTAAGAAATTGATAAATATTAAGAAGTATTCTGGGTTAAGATGCTTCTGTAGAAATGCAAGACCTCTTTTTTTGTGGGTTTTGACCGTGTTGATACTGATATTTAATTGGTCTTTAATTTCATTGTTGGTTAATCCTTCAAAAAAGCTTAGTTTGATTACCTGTTGGCACATGTTGGGCAGGGCATTGACAAGTCTATCGATTTCTTGTAATAATTCGGTGTAGATTACGAGGCGGTCTATATCTTGGGGATCTTTTTCATCAAATCCCGTAATTCTCCAATACCTTTGACTTATTTCAGTCCTTCTATGTTCGTTGATCAATTTATTTCTCACGGCAGTATATAGGAAGGATTTAATGGCCGATGGGTTGCTCGATATTTTAGATTTGTTCAATAGGTAAGAAGTGAATGCGTCCTGTGTTAGATCTTCTGCGCGTTCATAATCCCCTGTTAATTTGAATGCATAAAAATTTATGAATTTGTAATATTTGATATACAAATTTTTGTCAGACATATTGACTGGAGTGTTCATTTTTGAATGATAAAGGTATTGTTATAATGGTTTAATATGAATAAATATATGT
>NZ_JBSHLH010000006.1:0-174328 GCF_053644255.1 Sphingobacterium sp. NPDC055431 | reverse complement strand
GGCAACCTTTGGCCCAAAGCAAGGGAAAGGGAAAGGAAAAACAACCATAGAGGCAAATAATCAAGAAAAAATTTGGAATACAACATAGAAGGGGCGAATTGAATTCGCCTGCTTTCTTCATTCCCCATTCATTAAAAAAACGGAAGGCAATTTTTTTCAATTGCCTTCCGTTTTTTTATTTCGCTAAATAACCGCCATCCACTGGGTAATAGGATGCCGTAACGAATGAAGCTTTATCCGAAGCTAGCCATAAAGCCAGCTCTGCTACTTCTTCTGGCTTACCCAATCTTTGGAAAGCATGTTGTGTTTCTAGATATTTCAGGGAGTCTGCATCCAGGTTGGCTTCAACCAATGGAGTTGCAATAAATCCAGGACCGATTGCATTGATGCGAACGCCTTTGGTCGCATATTCCCATCCTGCAGCCTGGGTCAGTCCGACAACGCCATGTTTTGCTGCAACGTATGCCGATGATTTCGCAAATCCTACTGCCCCAAGGATAGATGCCATATTAATGATGCTTCCGCCCACTTTCTCAATCTCTGGTAACTGATAGTGCATTCCATAGAATACTCCATTGAGGTTGATGTCAATGACTTTTTTCCAGCCTTCGATAGATAGGTCCCCAACGTTGTTGGATTCGCCACCTATTCCTGCATTGTTCACTGCAATATGTAGTGCGCCGAAATTCTCAATGGCAGCCTCCACAATTTTTTTATTGTCTTCGGCAGAAGAGGCATCTGCTTTAATAAAGATAACATTCCCCTCACCAAGATTGTTGATCAATTCTTCTCCTAACTTTTCGTTCAGATCCGCTATAACAACTTTAGCACCTTCTTTTACAAAAAGTTCAACGATTGCCTTACCGATACCGGAAACTCCTCCGGTCACAATAGCCACTTTGTCATTTAGTTGTTTCATATTGTTCGCTTATTATTTTGACAATAAGATACAAAGAATACAAGAGCAGTTATGTGACTTTTGTCATCCAAAAAGCTGATTATGACTTTAATAGGAAAGTGCAAGTCAAAGCTTACAATCTTTTGATAATCGCCATTTTTGGTATTACCTAATATGAATATTATTTTACCTTATTCGGTTTTCTCGGGGTTATCTGTACTCAGGATAATTGAATCTCCCTTGCCATATTCATTGGAATAGACCTTGATCAAAACTCCTACAGAAGATAGGATCAAAGGACCGAAGATCAATCCCAACATGCCGAATAATTTTAGACCCAGCAATACCCCAAACACCGTGATCAGAGGTGGGACATTTCCCAATGTTTTTAAAATGGTAAAGCGTAAGATATTATCGATACTACCGATCAATAGGAATCCATAGAGGAGGATACCGATTCCATTGGCAGTTTCACCTCCGGCTAAGGTAATGATACCCAGTGGAACATAGATGGTCATGGTCCCTAATACCGGAACTATGGAAGCAATACCGGTCAGCATGCCCATCAGAATAAAATTATCTACCCCAAAGATCCAATAGCCCAACATGGCTACTAAACCTTGGAAAAATCCCAAGATAGGGATACCGATAGCATTGGAACGGACCATGGAATCAAACTCTTTCCATAGTTCTTGTTTGCTTTTTGGTGAGAAGGGTACACCACTGGAGATATAACTTTCCATTTGCCTACCATACACCAACATAAAATAAAGCACAAACAAAGCCACTATAATATTGATCATGACCTCGGCCACGGAGTTCAATATGCTTGGTACATATTTGGTAAATCGCTGCAGCATATTGAGCAAAGCTTCATCCGACATGTCAATATCCTTCAGGAATGGCTTGTCGGCCATATATTCCTTCAAGAGATTGAACTGGGAGACGATCTTATCCGTATTGTTCAAGAAACTGGTGATCTGTGGAACCAGATAATCCACCAAGGCCCAAATAGGCAATACAATAAAGACAATGGATATGAGAATAAACAGGAGACTGGTCAGGATCTTGTTCCATCTTTTCCGTTCTGTCAATTTAAAGTAGCTATTACGGAATAGCACATATAAAGTAATGGCACCTAGGAAGCCCGGCAAATAATAGTAAAGGTTCTTGAAAATTAGGATACATACCAAGATAATGATGATAATCAACATGATCTGGTTGATGGAATTGTTGTTAATCTGCTTCGTTCTCATATTCAGTAGCAATTTAGGTAAATATAGTGTTTTAGACAACAGACAATAGACATAAGACATAAGACCACTGTATAACCCTAAATAGAGCTTGCTGCTTTAATATTAACTTAATTTTTCCAACAATGTTTTTGACGTTTTCACAGAGCCTATCGCATAAAAACCAAACAGCTTTGCTTGAAACAATTCAGCCATCTGTGCTTGTCAAAACTTGCTTGGCAAGGATAGGTCTAATGTCTGATGTCTAATGTCTCTTAGTCTATAAAATAAGAAAAGCCCATCCTTTTTGGGGATGGGCTTTTCTTATTTTATAATGCTTACGCGCCTAATTGTACACGTTTGAAAGCAGTAACAGTCAATCCTTTAGCAACTGAATCCAAGAACTGAGCGATAGATTTAGAAGAATCTTTAACGAACTCTTGGTTCAATAAAGTGTTTTCTTTGTAGAATTTGTTCAATTTACCTTGAGCGATTTTTTCTACCATTTCTTCTGGTTTACCTTCAGCGCGGATTTGTTCTTTAGCGATTTCAAGTTCGCGTTCGATAGTTTTCGTATCAACACCATCTTTATCGATAGCCACTGGGTTCATCGCAGCGATTTGCATAGCTACGTCTTTACCAGCTTCTTCAACACCAGCAGCATCAGCAGAAAGACCTACCAATACACCTAGACGGTAGTTACCGTGGATATAAGCAACAACTTTATCAGCAGCAACAGTTTCGAATTTAGAAACGTCGATTTTCTCACCGATCTTACCAGTTTGTTCGATCAATAAGTCAGCGATTTTAGTTCCACCGATTTCCAATGCTTTTAGGTCCTCTAGAGTAGCAGGGCTGTTCGCTAATGCAGCGTCAGCTACTGATTCAGCAAATGCAACGAAATCAGCGTTCTTCGCTACGAAGTCAGTCTCACAGTTTACCTCAACTACGATACCTGATTTGCCATCAGCCGCAGCTTTAGCAATAATTACTCCTTCGTTTGAGTCGCGGTCTTGACGGCTAGCAGCAACTTTAGCACCTTTTTTACGAAGGTAGTCAACAGCAGCTTCGAAATCACCATTAGCTTCCACTAATGCTTTTTTACAGTCCATCATACCAGCGCCAGTTTGTTGACGCAATTTGTTTACATCTGATGCAGAAATTTGTACTGACATAGTATATTTTTTGTTAAAATTACAATTGATGTGTTAAGCATTCCTTGAATTAAAATCAACAGAATGTTAACTTTTAATGTTCAATAGGTTCTTGCCTTTCAGCAAAAAAACCGGAAAGACAGGGGCGGTAAAAGGAAGCAGATCTTCCAGAAACCAACACTTGTCTATCCGGCTTATATTATAGAATAAGATTATTCTACGTCTTTCGCTTTACGAGTGCGTTTTCCTGGAGTCGCTTCAGTAGCTTCACCATTGTCAACTGCAGCTTTAGCAGCAGCAGCTTCTTTTTCCGCGTCCTCTTCTTTATCGCGCTTGCGCTCTTCCAATCCTTCAATGATAGCTTTACCAATTACGCTTGCAATTAAGCTGATTGATTTAGTCGCGTCATCGTTCGCTGGAATAGGGAAGTCGATGTTTGTAGGGTCAGAGTTTGTATCAACCATTGCAAAAGTAGGGATGTTTAATTTCATCGCTTCTGCAACCGCAATATGCTCTTTCTTAACGTCGATAATGAATAATGCAGCAGGTAAACGGTTCAAGTCTGCGATACCTCCTAAAAGGTTCTCTAACTTGATACGCTCACGTTGGATCATCAATTTTTCTTTCTTAGACAATACATCGTAAGTGCCATCTTTCTGCATTTTATCGATGTTTGACATTTTCTTGATTGATTTGCGAACTGTTGCAAAGTTAGTAAGCATACCACCTAACCAACGTTCTGTCACGAAAGGCATGTTTACCGCTTTCGCTTGTTCTGCCACGATTTCTTTCGCTTGTTTCTTTGTAGCTACGAATAAAACTTTACGACCTGATTTTACGATCTGTTTGATCGCTGATGCTGCCTCTTCTAATTTTGTAAGAGTCTTGTTCAAGTCGATGATGTGGATACCATTGCGTTCCATGAAAATGTACTTAGCCATTTTCGGATCCCACTTACGAGTAAGGTGACCAAAGTGAACACCTGCATCCAATAATTCTTGATATGTTGTTCTTGCCATTTTTTGATCCTCCTTATATTAACGTTTACTGAATTGGAATCTTCTACGTGCCTTACGACGTCCTGGTTTCTTACGCTCAACCATACGGTCATCACGTGTCATCAAACCTTTAGAACGTAAAGCAGGTTTTACTTCTGGGTTAAGCTCTACCAAAGCTTTTGCAATCGCTAAACGAACTGCTTCTGCTTGGCCTTTTACCCCACCACCTTGAACGTTAACATTGATGTCAAAATTTGCAAGAGAATCTGCTACCAATAACGATTGAGTAACGATGTATTGCAAAGGTAATGTAGGAAAATATTCCTTGTAATCTTTACCGTTTACGGTAATGTTTCCATTGCCAGCTGTTAAGTAGATGCGGGCAACAGCAGTTTTTCTTCTTCCTGAAGTGTTAGTTGTTGACATAATCGTTCTCCTTAAAATTTAACTGGTTTTGGATTCTGAGCCTCATGCTTGTGCTCTGTTCCAGCATAAACATATAGGTTCTTAAATAACTGACGTCCTAAACGGTTCTTAGGCAACATCCCGCGAACAGCTTTCTCAATGATGCGCTCTGGGTGCTTTGCCATTAACTCTTTTGGAGAAACGAAACGCTGACCACCTGGGTAGCCTGTGTAGCGAACATATACCTTGTCGCCCAACTTGTTTCCAGTCAATCTAATCTTGTCTGCATTGATAACAATCACGTTATCTCCACAGTCTACGTGTGGGGTGAATGAAGGCTTGTGCTTTCCACGGATCACTTTCGCAATCTCGCTTGCCAAGCGCCCCAAAATCTCGCCTTCAGCGTCAACAACGATCCATTCTTTGTTAACGGTGTTCTTGTTAGCAGAGACAGTTTTGTAACTTAACGTATTCACTTGCTTTTATTTAATTAATTAATAATGTTTTAAATCCTATTGTAATCACTACAATTAGGTCTGCAAAGGTACAATAATTATATTTAATTCTCAAAGCCAATTTTACTTTTTGTTTCCAGCTGTTTTTCATGGCTTTAGCTACATGGCAGAAAAGCCACAACATGCCCTATTTTGTTTGAAACCATTCATCTAAAATAATGCAGCCCCCCATGTGGCTAGGTATCGCAAAATAAGTTTTTTTTGGTGTCATGCTGAAGGTTCTCCGAAGTGTCTCGGAACAATTCAATCATAATTGTATTGGTGAACAGGTCCTACACCGCAGGTGTAGGAAGACAGCAGGTTATGAGATATCTACGCACAGATTCTTCACACATCGTTCAGAATTTGATATTCCTGAGAGGGATTCAGGGCACAGCGAAGAATCTATTTTTTTTTTTTTTTTTGAATTTGGGGTCTTTCAGAAATTGTCAGATGAAGAAACTATTTTTTATTAAGTTCACCCAATTAAAGAAGATTTTCAGAAAAACATTTCACCCACGCTGTGAGTTCTCCATGAGGAATTCCTTGAGTCTACAAAGATTTCACCCCTTCTTGGGGTTTCCCAATTTATAAAAACATTTATCCCTCCAAAGGAAGCCCTTGCAGGAAAAGCTGCAGAAGCCTTCAGTGAATTAGTTCCAGTTATCTAATCCAAATTACCTAACCAATGACCTTTTAGAAATAAACGGCTTTCAAGGAATAATCCCTCCTGTTAAGGCATATTTATAGGTGATTTTATCGTGATTTAACATTTCTTAAAGATATTCATTTAAACTTTTCTGCATTTTTGTACTCTTTAAAATTAATTTATTACCTTGAATAGCCTTAGACTGTGCGCTAAGCAAGATAAAAGGTGAATAATTAAAGAGATTTAGATGAGAAGATTACATTGGTGCAAACCCCTGGTTCTGGGAGTAATGTTGATGGCGGGACAAGTGTTGTTTGCGCAAGAATTGAAGGATGATAAGGGTTATAAGGAGCAATTGGCATCTATTGAGTCCAAGCTGAAAAGTGGGGATTTAGCAAATGCACTGCAAAGTATTGAAGAGACCCTGGAGAAATACCCGAATGGAGCAGAGGTCTACTATGCGAAATCCTTGTTATATGCTCAAGCTAGAAACTTTGATGTTGCCTTGCCTGCTGCTGAGGAGGCCGTGAAGATTGCTCCTGAGAATATCATATACAACAACCATCTTCTGGAACTGTACAAGAGCAAAGGTGATTTCACCTCTGCTGTCGAGTTATTGGATGAGTTCATCAAGAAGCAACCCAACAATCCGCAGGTATATCGTGAAAAGATCATGATGCAGCATGCCGGTAAAAAATCGGAAGATGCATTGAAGACATATGAAGAAACGAAAGCTAAGTTCGGTGAAACGGATACCCTAGATGTCCTGAAGGCTGAAATTCTGATGGATATGGATCGCCCACGAGAAGCCAATGAAGTTCTTCAACAGTGGAGAAAGAAAAAATCTCCGATTCGCCAGGTGTACAGTAGCCTGAGCTATATCTTGCTGGACGAAAAGAAACCGAAGGAAGCCCTGACCGTTTTGGATGAAGGGCTGGCCACGACAAAAGATGATCTGCTGTACCTGGATATGGCAGATGCCAATATGGCGCTGAAAAAAGGCTCGCAGGCTTTTGAGAATATCAAAAAGGCCTTTCAATCAGACGCGGTAACCTTTATCGACAAGCATCGGGTCATGATGAACCTGGTGAACAACAATAAGGATTTTACGAAAGACCAATTGCAGGACTTGGCGAACACCTTGGTGTTAAAGCACCCAAGGATGCCCGATAGTCATATGTTTAAAGGAGATATCCTTTGGATGCGTGGTGACCTTGATCAGGCCAAGTCACTTTACTTGACAACGGTGAGCATGAACCCGCAGCATGTGGATGCATGGCGTAAGTTGATCAATGTGGAATTGGCGCAGAACAAATTAGATGAAGCCATCGTGGATGGAAAAGAGGCATTGAGCCATAATCCCAATAATGTGATCATCACTTATTTTGTTGGGGTTGCCTATATGATGAAAAAAGATACCGACAACGCCCGGTTGTTCCTTGAGCGTGCCCTGGATCAGAGCGGCAATGAGAATGACTTCGTGAAGTCTATGATTTACGGTGGTTTGGGTGACCTTTACCATGAGATCAAGATGGAGTCGGCATCTGAAGTGGCGTACGAGGAAGCAATCAAATTGGATAGCAACAATGTAACGGTGATGAACAATGCAGCCTATTATCTTTCGCTACAGAAGAAAGATCTGGATAAAGCTGCTGCATACGCCAAGAAGGCAAATGAGTTGGAGCCAAATTCTGGAACCTTCCAAGATACCTATGCCTGGGTGCTATTCCAACAAGGGAAATATCAGGAAGCCTTGGTATGGATCGAGAAAGCGATCAAAAATTCGGAACCATCTGGCGTATTATATGATCATTATGGTGATATCCTGATCAAATTAGGAAAGACCAAGGAAGCATTGAAGCAATGGGAGAAGGCGATGACCTATTCGGAAGGAAGTGCCTTGGATAAGGAAAAGTTAAAACAGAAAATCAGTGAGAAGAAATATATTGAGTAAAATCAGTTTGGTCTTGGCGGTATTGATGCTTGCATCAGCCTGTGCCAGTAAAAAGGCAACCGTTAAGAAGGAGGATGCCGCTGCTACAGCAAAGGGTAAGGACCTTTTGAGCACCTATGAATTGAACAATTTGAACTTTATCACCTTCTCAGGTCGGGCAAAGGCAAGGGTGCAGTTTGGTGAAGAGACCCAGAACGTAACCTTGAATGTGCGTATGGAACGGGATAAGGCCATTTGGATTTCGGTTACTGCACTCTTGGGGATTGAAGCTGCCCGGGTCTTGATTACTCCAGACAGTGTAAAGATCATCAATAGATTGCAGAGCGAGTATATCGCTAAACCATTTTCCTATATATATAGGTATACCAATCCTGGTATTTCCTTTTGGATGTTGCAGGATATCTTGGTAGGCAATATATCAACAGAGATGTTGCGTACCGATCAATTGCAGATCGCGACCAGTGAAGACGATGTGCAGGTTATCGGGGTGAAGGATGGATTGACCTTTCATTACGGTGTGAACAAAAGTAACAGACCGACCCTGTTCAACTTGATGGAGCTGGGCAAATCCAATAAATTGGAAGCTCAGTACAGTGAGTTTGCTGTAATTGACGGACATAATTTTCCACAGAGATTCACGTTAAACATTGAAGGTAGTGGTGCGAAAGTGTCTTCAGACATGCTTTACAACAAGTCGGAATTCAATAAAGGCGTGGAACTTAACTTCAGTATTCCGTCCAGATATAAGGCAATCAATTAATTGCTAGGCTGATTGAATGTAAAGAAATTGTGTTTTTATTATTTTCGTATTAAGTATATCCTTATTTTTGGAAGTTCTGTAAAATAGAGACGAAAGAATTTAACATTTCATGGATTTTAAAAAGATTGTACTCAGTATATTTTCCTTATTGCTATTTGTTGGCTTGAGCTATGGACAAAGTAGTTTGGAATTAAAGAAACAAAGGGAAAGAATAGATAGAGAAATTGCTGAGCTCCAAAAAATATTAAGTGCCAAGACCCAGGAGAAGATCCTATCCCAACAGGAAGTTGCTGCGCTGAGCAAGCAGTTGGACCTCAGGGAGAATAAAATCAGTACCATCAATTCGGAGTTGCGCATTATCAACAAAAACATTTCATCAAATAATGCCATCGTAGATAAGCTTAAGGCGGAGTTGGAAAAAATGAGACAGGATTATGAAAAGATGATCCTATTTGCATTTAGGAACAAGAACTCCTACAATAAGATGATGTTTATCTTCGCTTCAAAGGACTTTAACCAAGCCTTTAAAAGGGTAAAATACCTGCAGCAATTTACCGATGCCCGAAAGGTCAAGGTTGCCGAGATCGAGGGAACCAAGAAACAGATCGAGCTGAAGATTGCGCAATTGGAAAGAGATAAAAAGACGCAACAGTCCCTGTTGAAAGAACAGGAAGCTGAGCGTAATACCATAGCCAAGGATAAAGCGGCCCACTCTCAGGAGTTGAACCAATTGGCTCGTGAGGAGCGTACGTTCCGCGGTCAGTTGACGAAAAAACAACAAGAAAAGAAACGCCTGGATGCAGCGATCAAGACTGCCATTGCCCGTGAGGTAGAAGCAGCACGTAGAGCTGAGGAAGAACGCAGAAGAAGATTGGCGGAAGCTGAGGCTAAGAAAACAGGTACCACTGTTACAGAAGCCGAGAAGAAAATTGAAAAGAAAACAGGTTCAGCTGTATTGAACAACTCACCGGAAGCAACCAAGTTGTCGGCTGGTTTCTCATCCAACAGAGGACGTTTGCCATGGCCGGTTGGACAGGGTAATATTGTACGTAACTACGGTAGTGTTACGGTAGAGCGTGGAGTTCGTGACTTCTATGATTATATCCGTATCCGTACATCGGATGGGGCACCTGTAAAAACGGTATTTGAAGGTACGGTATTGCAGGTTATCAATATCGGATCGTATGCCGTGGTGGTTCAACATGGTGAGTATCTGACGGCTTATTCTAACCTGAAATCGGTAAATGTAAGCAAGGGTCAGAAGATCTCTACAGGGACCGTAATCGGGGCTGCAGACTCCGATCCAGAGGTAGGTTATTCCTATATAGACTTGAGCGTTTATCGCGGTACAACTTCGATGAATCCATCAATATGGATAGCAAGATAGTTACAGGGATTTAAATTATTTATCTATATATTTGTTAGATACACTAAAAGAAAAGAATCAGTAAATTAGTAGAATATGTATACATCAGGATTATTATTTATCGGTACCAATGAGATTATCATTATCGTGGTATTGGCGTTATTGTTATTTGGGGGAAAGAAAATTCCTGAATTGATGCGTGGGTTAGGACGTGGCGTGAAAGAATTCAAAGAAGGCCAAAAAGATGATCCAAATGCTGAAGGCAACACAAATACAACAGCTAATAATGATACAGTTAACAAACAAGGTTAATTATTTTCATTAAAAGATTTTATAAAGTTTCACTGGATACGTCATGTGTCTGGTGAAACTTTTTTTTATAGCTAACCAAAATGAATTGGCACAAATTGCCAACGATAAGCGAAGAACTAACACAGATAGTTTTTACAGTAGCGATTACTTATGAACAAAAAAATTAGTTTCCTAGTTACAATAGGCTTGTGTGTCCTGAAGTTTGGATACGCACAGGAACAGCAGGTGGACCCAACTGTCTTTGGGGAAACCTTTCAGGCCAATATTATTGACCAATTAGAGAAAGATAAGGAAAAGACTTTCCTGATGTTGGATTCTGTCAAGCAAGTGGCAGGTGGCGGCGTAGTCTTCAGTGAAGAGGACGTCAATATCGCCCAGCGGATCCAAAGGATCCAGAAAACGGTCCCTTTGGAATATAATGTCCGCGTCAAGGCTTATCTGGATAAATATATTTCCAGGAATTACAAGCCTTATATGGAAAAACTGCTAGGCTTGAGCGAATATTATTTCCCGATCTATGACCAGATCTTTGCCGAACAAGGCGTGCCCGATGAGGTAAAGTATCTGTCCGTTATTGAATCTTCCCTAAACCCGCATACCGTTTCCACTTCTGGAGCCGTTGGCCCATGGCAGTTTATCTATGGCACCGCGAAGGTCTATAACCTGACCATGGATTCTAATTTTGACGAGCGAAAGGATGTATACTCGACAACCTATGCGGTCTCCAGTTATTTAAAGGAGGCTTATGATGAATTCAATGATTGGTTGTTGGCCCTGGCTTCGTATAACTGCGGTAGAGGCTGTGTGCGTCGCGCCATTATCCGTTCTGGATTGAACAGCCCGAACTACTGGGAACTGTCGCCATTCCTTCCTAAAGAAACCCAAAACTATATACCGAAATTCATTGCGATGACCTATGTGCTGAACCATGCAGAGCTGTATGGCTTGGATTCGGAGGTGAATGATCTGCAGACAGACCATAAGGTCCTGATGCTGGATAAATCGGTCAATATCAAGCAACTTGCATCTGCCTTGACCTGTTCTCCTGAACTGTTGAAGCAATTGAATCCAGGTTATAAGCGCGAAGTGGTGGTTGCAAGTCCTGAGAAACAAAGACGTTTGGTGATTCCCATTAATGAATCGATGAGCGATTCGTTGATCTATGCTGCCCTGCATAATCCGCAGGACGAGGCTATTCAAAAAGCCATCGCAGCAGTGGATGTAAAAGAGGACAAGGACCATAAGGTAACAAAAGGGGAGACCTTGCAGACTATTTCTAGAAAATATGGCGTCAGCGTCCAAAACTTAATGGCTTGGAATAACCTGACTTCAAGAAGTTCGATTACAGGAAGGACCTTGGTGGTTTCAAGAGCCATTGATGAGGAACTGTCCAAGAATGTGCTGGCAGCAACCCGTGCAAAGACCGCCGTGAAAAGTAACCCTACTTATGTAACCTATGTGGTGCGTAAAGGGGATACCTTGTCAGAGATCGCTGGAAAGCACCGTGGGGCTACCGTAAACAAGATAAAATCAGATAATAACCTTCGTGGGTCTAACCTACGCATTGGTCAGAAGCTGAAGATTTATAAGGGTAAGAGTTAATAGAGGGAATACCTAAACAAATAGAATTTTAAAAGGAAGATGCGGCTATGATAAATATGCCGCATCTTCTTTTTTATCGAATTCCTCCAGGACCACCTCAACGTGTTCTTTGAGGATGGTTGAAAGCTTTAATCCATAATAATCACTGAACACCGGGAACTGATGGTGGCTACGGTCGATTAGAACGGCTGTACGCATGCGTTTTAATGGAACGTTAAGAAACACACCCAGGCCATAAGCCAAGGTCCTACCGCTGTTTAAAACGTCGTCTATCAAGATGATTACTTTATCCTTTGCTGTTTCAATCGGAACATCTGTTGTCGCTTCCAGTTTACGCTTGGTTTTTTGCACAGTTACCTTGATCAATTCAAAGGTTTTGTCAGGTGCTATTTCCATAAGTATCTTCTGTAAGCGTTCGGCAAATACATAACCGCGGTCAGCTAGACCAACAAGAACAATTGTAGACTCGTCAAAGTTATCTTCTACGATTTGATAGGCAATACGTTTGGACTTTTGAAGGATCTGCTCTTTATTGAGGATAAGTGTTTTCTTAGATGACATTGTTGCTTTTTTGATAGGGGTAAATTTAGCAAAAATTTAAAAAATAAAGTCCGAAAGCATGACTTTCGGACTTTATTTTAATATTTTATAACTCTAGTTTGATCTAGTGAAGATTGCTTTTCTGATTTGGGTTGGCATCAGCAGTCATGATACGCTCGCCATCTTCCAATTTAGGACGGCCACCGTTATAGTAGTATCGCTTCCAGTAAGCTTCATTTAGGTTACTTACCATGACACCTTTACTAGATGATGCATGTGCAAATTTATCATCTCCTAAATAAACACCTACGTGGGTAATGCTTCTGCTTCTGATCTTAAAGAACACCAAGTCTCCAGGTTGTAAATCATTCTTACGAATAGGGGTTACATTGGAATATTGATTGCGGCTATTATAACCGATCGTGGTGTTGAACACATTCTCATAAACTGCCAACGAGAATTTAGAACAGTCGATCCCTCTTTTAGAATCACCTCCAAGGCGATAAGGAGTTCCTAACCATTCGTAAACAAACTGATAAAGTTTTGTGTTGGTAGTAGCGTTTGATGCAACGCCCATGATTTGAGAGAAGTATTCTTTTGCTAGGTTATCAGGGTCTGAGGATTTTTGGCTGGTTTGAGCCTGCGAGAATAGACATAAGCCTATGAATAGCATCACTGCCACTAGTTTCTTTGTTTTCATTAAATCGCTAATTTATACAACCATAAGCTCCCTGAAAACCTTCATTTTTTTGTAATTTTTCAAACGAGCTGAAGCAAATCTAATACATACTGTATAGAATTCAAAACATTCTTAAAGAAATTTAACAAAGTTTTAACACTTTTAACATTTGGATTTTTTACCTGTTTAACCTTTCATTTGTCGATTTACATTTAAATATTGGCTTAATCTGATATAGGGCTACTTTTTATAATTTTTTTTAATTTTTTTAATAAAACTACATTGTTATATAAAATTTAATAATATATTTGGACATTCAAAAACAAAATTAATGTTAAACGCATCTATTATTATTACAATTATCATTACCACCGGGGGCAATACCAGGAGGAAGTGATTCTATTGTATAGTAATTAGTACAGATATTAGAAGCCTTCCTCTTTTGAGGAAGGCTTTTTTTATTTCCGATAAAACAAACAGTAAATAAACAGAGCAAGAAAGCATGAAAATTCTAAAATTTGGCGGGACATCCGTAGGTTCCGTAGAAAGTATCAAAGCAGTATTAGCCATCGTAAAGGAATCTTACGAAGCTGGAGAAAAGCCATTGGTCGTGTTGTCAGCGATGTCAGGAATCACCAACTTGTTGACAAAAATGGCTGAAGATGCAGCGGAAGGTAAGCCTTTTGCCGAGGATCTGAAACTCTTGGAAGAGAAACACTTTGAAGTGGTCAAAAAATTAATTGCCGTGAAGTTTCAAAATCCCGTGTTAACAAGATTGAAACTCTTGGTCAATGAATTGGAAGACCTGCTGCAAGGGGTTACCGCTTTAAAGGAACTTAGTAATCAGAGCAAAGACCTGATCATCTCTTATGGCGAACGCTGCAGTAATTATTTGGTCGCCAAGATCATGGAACAGGAAGTCCCCGAAGCAGAATACATCAACGCATCCCACTATATTAAAACAGATTCCAATTTTGGAAATGCCCACCTCAACGAACCGCTTACTGCACAATTAATCCAAGCACTTTCTCAAACACATGCCGATAAACTCCTATTTGTAACTGGATTCATCGGTTCTAATGATAAAGGCAGGATTACAACTTTAGGGCGTGGTGGTTCAGATTATACCGCTGCCATCTTCGGTTCGGTGCTGAATGCTTCAGCAATTGAGATCTGGACAGATGTGAACGGGATGTTGACCGCAGACCCTAGAATTGTTAAGAAAGCTTTTTCGTTGCCTGTCCTTTCCTATACTGAAGCTATGGAGCTTTCTTATTTTGGAGCGAAAGTCATCTATCCTCCAACGATGGTTCCGGCTTTTATGAAAAAGATTCCGATTGTAATCCGCAACACCTTTCAACCTAAATTCCCTGGAACGGTAATCCAGTTTGAGACTGGAAAGTCAGGTTTTCCGATCAAAGGTATCTCTTCGATTTCCGATGTGTCGGTAATTAACCTTACGGGTAGTGGAATGGTTGGTAAGTCCGGATTCAGTGGTCGTCTGTTTACCTTATTGGCTAGGGAGCAGATTAACGTCATCTTGATTACGCAATCTTCTTCCGAGCACAGTATCACTTTTGCTGTAAATCCAAGTGATTCGCAAAAGGCCGTTGAGCTTATCCAGAATGAATTCGAACTAGAGCTTTTGGCCAATAAGTTATCCCTGCCAGTTGTGGAAAGTGACCTATCCATCTTGGCAATCGTAGGGGAGAACATGAAACGTACGCCTGGCATGTCGGGTAAGTTATTCCATGCGCTTGGACGTAATGGTATCAATGTGCGTGCAATTGCTCAAGGCTCTTCAGAATTCAATATTTCAGTCATCATCAATAAGGAAGACCTTTCTAAGGCGCTGAACGCAGTACATGATGCCTTCTTTGCCGAGTTAAAGAAAACGCTTCATGTGTTCAATATTGGAACAGGCAATATTGGTTCTACTTTGTTCAGCCAATTACATAAACAGCACGCTTTCTTGGAAGAACAAAATGATATAGAAGTCAAAGTAGTAGGTATTTCTAATTCCAGAAGGATGTATTTCAATGCCGATGGAATAGACCTTGGCAATTGGAAAGAAGAAATGGATGCTAACGGTGAAGTGGCGGATTTAGCAACCTTTATCGCAAAGATGCAGGAGATGAACCTACCAAACTGTGTGTTTATCGACAATACGGCGAGTAAATTGCCCGCAACCTATTATGAAAATATCTTTAAGGCGAATATCTCAATTGTAACCTGTAATAAGATCGCAAACTCTGGAGATTATGCTCAATATAAACTATTGCATGAGACGGCTAGAAAGCATGGTGTAGATTTCTTCTATGAAACCAATGTTGGTGCTGGCCTGCCGATCGTTAGGGTTCTTAAGGACTTGATGATGAGTGGCGACCGCTTGTTGAAGATAGAGGCTATCCTATCTGGAACCATCTCCTATATCTTTAATAATTTCAAGGGAGATGCTTCATTCTACGATGTAGTTAAGAAAGCGCAGGAGTTAGGATTTACAGAGCCTGATCCCCGTGATGATTTAGGAGGGATCGATTTTATGCGTAAGATGTTGATCTTGGGTAGGGATGCTGGATATCCGATTGAGTCTACAGATGTTCAATTGGGTAATATTCTTCCAGAAAGCTGCTTAAAAGCAGATTCCGTAGATGAATTCTATGCAGAGCTGTTAAAAGCTGATGATTACTTCAATAGTTTGAAAGAAGAAGCAGAAAAGCAAGGTAAGGTAATTCGATACATCGGTACATTAGAGAATGGTAAAGTTGCAATCAGTTTGCAAATGGTCGATGAGAGCCATCCATTCTATGCCTTATCAGGAAGCGATAATATTATTTCATTTACGACGGAAAGATATAAAGAACGTCCATTGGTGGTAAAAGGTCCTGGTGCTGGGGCGGAAGTTACCGCTGGAGGGGTGTTCGCAGATTTAGTAAACGTCGGAGCTTAATTCTAAAACAATAGAAATCATGTCAAATCCTGAACAATTAGTAAATAAGGGAAACATATTGAATCCAGATAAATGGTTAAAAGAAGTACGGGTGTTTGCTCCAGCAACGGTAGCAAATATGATCTGTGGCTTTGATATATTGGGTTTTGCCGTAGATAAACCTGGAGATGAGGTTTATATGCAACGGGTGAAAGAGTCTGGAGTTCGGATTCGCTCCATCCAAGGAGACGATGGACGTTTGCCATTAGACCCTGATAAGAATACCGTGAGCGCATGTGTCAAGATGTTGTTGAGCCATTTAGGGCTTGAAGATGAAGTCGGCGTAGAAATCGACCTGATCAAGCACATGCCTATTGGAAGTGGATTAGGTTCTAGTTCGGCGAGTACGGTGGCAGGTTTGTTTGCCATAAATGCCCTTTTGGGGAATCCTTTGACCAAGAATGAGCTGATGCCTTTCTGTGTAGAGGGTGAACGATTGGCCTGTGGTCATGGCCATGCCGATAATGTTGCTCCTGCTCTGATGGGTGGTATTACCTTGATCAGAGGTTATGAACCCCTAGATATCATCAATCTGCCTGTACCAGAAGATTTAGTAGCTGGTATTGTGTTTCCACAAGTGGATGTTCCGACAAGGGACGCAAGGCAATTGATCAAGGAAAAAGTATCCTTAAAAGATGCGGTTAATCAATGGGGCAATATAGCAGGTCTTGTGGCAGGATTATACCGTAGTGATTATGACTTGATCGGCAGAAGTATGCATGATGTATTGATCGAACCTACGCGGGCGATCTTGATACCTGAATTCTATGAAATGAAACGCATAGCGATGGAAGCTGGCGTGCTAAGCTTTGGGATCTCGGGTTCCGGACCTTCCGTGGTTGCTATCAGCAAGGGTGCTGAGGCTGCTCAATTGGCGGTAGACCGCATTCAAGAGCATTTGACAGCTAATGGTATCGATAGCTTACAGTTTGTCTCTGCAGTCAATGCGGAAGGACCCAAAATTCTTTCTTAAACCTAAACTTATTACAATGCAATTCTATAGTACTAACAATAAAGATCTACGCGTATCCTTTCAAGAGGCAGTTTTTAATTCCCTTCCTCAAGATAAGGGACTTTATATGCCGGAGAATATCCCAAGCCTAGATCCTTTTTTCATTAAAAATATACAGCAATACTCCTTTCAGGAGATTGCCTTTCAGATAGCCAATGCGATTATCGGGAATGATATTCCTGAGAAAGACTTGAAGGCTATCATCAATGACGCTATCAATTTTGATGCACCATTACGGTTTTTAAGTCCTGATACTGCGGTGTTGGAGCTTTTCCATGGACCATCTTATGCTTTTAAGGACTTTGGTGCTCGTTTTATGAGCCGTGTTATGGGATACTACTCAAAACAAGGCGAACAACTGTTAGACGTATTGGTAGCCACCTCTGGTGATACCGGTGGGGCTGTGGCTTTAGGCTTCCTTGGCGTCGAAGGTACCCGAGTGACCATACTATACCCAAAGGGCAAGGTCTCTAAGGTTCAGGAAGAACAATTGACTACCAATGGCCAAAACATCCGGGCATTGGAAGTGGAAGGCACCTTTGATGATTGCCAAGCCTTGGTTAAGCAGGCTTTCAATGATCCTGAGCTGAACAAAAAACTAAGGCTTACTTCCGCGAATTCTATCAATATTGCCAGATTGATTCCGCAGACCTTCTATTATTTCTGGGCCTATGCGCAGTTGAAAGCTCAGGGTATGCAAGAAGTGGTCTTCACCGTACCTAGTGGAAACTTTGGGAATATTGGAGCGGGCTTATTGGCCTATAAGATGGGATTACCGGTTTCGCATTTCGTGGCAGGTACGAATGTCAATGATACGGTGCCACGTTTCTTGAAATCAGGTCAGTACGAGCCAAAAGCCTCCGTTCAGACCTTGGCAAATGCCATGGATGTTGGAAACCCAAGTAATTGGGTCCGTATCCAAGACCTATTCCATAATAATCTTTCGGAATTGCAGGGAATAATCAGTTCATACACCTACAATGACGAAGAAACCACAAAAGGAATGGATGAGCTGTATGAGAAGTTCAAATATGTGGCCTGTCCGCATACAGCGATTGCTTACCTAGCGTCCGAAGCCTACAGGAAAGATCATCCTGGCGAATATGCTTCGGTGTTCCTATCCACGGCACATCCTTGTAAGTTCCCAGAAGCGATTTCAGAGGAGGTCTATAAAGAAGTTAAACTACCAGAGGGTGCTGAGAAGCTGCAAGGCAAACCAAAGCTGGCAGTAGAGTTGAAAGTAGATTACGACGCCTTCAAGGCTTACTTGATAGAGAACAATTAATATCTTCTATACATGCAAAAAAGGATCAATTCAAGAATATCGCATTGATCCTTTTTTTATTCTAATAAAGCAAGTTATTCCAGAGTTGCCAATAGTTCTTCCAGCTTATCTAAAGGGAACCTGATTTTCGCCAATTTCCCAGTCTTTGTATTGATGATCATATAGGTAGGGTAGCTTTGTACGGACAAAGAATCTTCCAAAACCTTTACTTCTGACTTATCTAACCAAAAATTATCATATTTCTTTGGTTCTTTGGCTAGGTGGTTTTTCCAAACATCTTCTTTTTGATCAATGGAGAGCCCAATAAATTTGATGTTCTTTTTACTTGTACCTGCAATCCTTTCATATTCAGGATGCTGTTGAAGGCAAGGAACGCACCATGTTGCCCAAACATCAATAACGATATAGTCTGCTTCCTTGTATAAATCTTTGATATTGAGTTTTTCATTCTTGAGGTTACTTAACTTTAGTAAAGGAAAATCTATATTAGTCATCAATTTATTCTTATGGTCTACCATATCATATTGATTCTGCAGCTCATTGATTTTGTTCTGAGAGAGGTCTTGCTCCTTAACTTTGGCTATTAGTTCCTCGATTTGCTCCAAATGCTTCGGCGATAATTCTGGAAAGCCTGTAGACATAAACGGATTCGTTAAGAAATTTCCTAAGTATTCAACCGTCAATAAGGAATTTGGGTATTTATTTAGTGCATTGATCTTTTCATTAAATCCCCATTCTGTAATCTCTTCTAATGAGGCCTCCTTTTTCTTATATTTCTCCCTTTGTTGTTCTCGGAGAGCATTCATTTCAGCTAGTTGCTTATTCAATTCACTATCCTCTACAGATGCTTTTTTCTCTTTTGCATCTAAGGTTATTATCATGTTATTATTATCCACGATTATAGGCAATGCATCTCTTTCATAGGTAATTTCCTTTCTATTTAACAATTCATCATGTAACTCATCGAATGTTGGATATTCATTTTTGCTCAGTACAAAGAAAGAATGGTTTACCTGTTCCTTAGGCAATTCACCAGGGATCTTAAATTCAAAAGTATTGTTACTCAATTTATGCACTTGAAAACCATTAAAACTGGATAGGTGAACATACTTTATGCTGTCGCCAAAGTTGCTGATCGTGCCTTTGATGGTTACCTCTTGTGCAGAAAGGGATTGAAAGAAAATCGAAATAAATAGGAAGATAGTGATGAAAAGTCTCATAAGATGTTTATTAGTGGTTGTTATGAATATAATGAAAATAAATGTTGAAAGAGAATAAAGGTTCCAACGGTAAGAAAAGAAGATGATAAAAATCATGAAAGGGAGTCTGTTATTCAAAGTTTTTTATTCCATGATGAATTAATTTCTTTCAATTCTATTTATTTTTGCATTCATGAATAAAATAATCCTGAATAAAGGAAAGGATAAAGCCGCTTGGCAATTACATCCATGGGTCTTTTCCGGTGCAATCTCAGCTGCCCTGGGCAAACCGCAAAATGGAGATATCGTTTCTGTCTACAACATGGAAGATGAATTTATTGCCTACGGTATATACAATGGTAACTCGAGGGTTGCGGTCCGCTTATTGGAATGGGACCCTAGTCAGGAGATCACTGAACAATGGTGGCGCAATCGGGTAAGCAAAGCGGTCAATAACCGTTTGAGCTTATTGCACGATAGCAACAATACCGTTCGATTGATCTTCGCAGAGGCCGACTTCCTTCCAGGATTGATAGCCGATAAATATGCCGACTTTATTTCCGTACAGGTTCATTCCGCAGGAATTGAAAAAGTAAAGGATATTATCGTCGATCAGCTCGTTCAGTTATTACAACCCAAAGGGATCTATGAGCGCAGTGACCTGAAGTCTAGAGAATATGAAGGGCTCCCTGATACCAATGGTCTTCTTTTTGGAACCGTACCTCCTGAATTCGTTGATGTCATTGAAAATGGTATACATTATCAAGTCAATATCGTAGAAGGGCAGAAGTCTGGCTTTTATTGCGATCAACGCGAAAATAGAGCCATTACGGCGAGTTATGCAAAGGATAAGAAGATGTTAGATTGCTTTAGTTACTCTGGAGGGTTTACCCTGAATGCCTTTCGCGAAGGTGCGAGCTCCATTACTTCTGTTGACAGCTCAGGACTGGCTATCGAAACCTTAAAGAACAATATCAAGCTCAATGGATTTGATAGCAGCAAACATACCGCTGTACAGTCTGATGTCAATAAATACCTGAGGGAATTGGGGGAGCAGGGGGAGAAGTTTGATGTCATCGTTTTAGATCCACCAAAATATGCACCAACAAGGTCTGCTTTAGAAAAAGCTTCCCGAGCGTACAAAGACCTGAATAGACGCGGGCTTATGCTTCTTAATAGCGGAGGCCTTCTGGCTACGTTTTCCTGCTCAGGAGCCATGGACATCGATACCTTCAAACAGGTCATCGCTTGGGCCGCTCTAGACGCCGGTAAAGAAATCCAATTTATCTATCAATATTGCCAACCCGAAGACCATCCTGTCCGTGCTTCATTCCCAGAAAGTGAGTATCTGAAAGGTTTGTTGGTTAGGGTGCTATAGAGAGACATTAGACAGGAGACACCAGACTTTAGATCAGTATAGCGAAATTTGGCTCTATTTATAATTGAGGGAAGTATAGATTAGACAATAGAAAAGGTCTTATGTCTTTTGTCCATTGTCTTATGTCTAAAATAAAAAAATCTCGCCTCAGTTTATCTGAGGCGAGTTTTTTTTATTTTATCAATTTAAGCCAAGATTCGGCCATCAGGTTGGCACCGGCCATCGTGGTATGTACACCGTCGGTGGTCCAGTAGCCGCCGTTGCTGTTTCTTTTCAGGCCTTGGTCAAAGATGCTTTGGTAGGGCAAAAAGATAGCGCCATATTCTTGAGCGATTTCTTTGGCTGCGTTCAGGTATTTTGGAAACTCAGGAAACCAAGCATCCGTAACATGCTTTACGTTCTTGACACCAAAAGGTTCGATGATAATCAATTTTACATCAGGAAGGGCTGCTTTGGTTTTGTCCAGCAACTCTTTATACTGCGCTTTATATTGCTCAGGCGAATTTTTTGCGCCACTATCCATGGTTCTCCAGAAGTCGTTTACACCGATCATAATGCTCAGGATATTGGGTTTTAGGTCCAATGCATCCTTTTGCCAGCGATTGATTAGGTCAGGAACACGGTTTCCACTGATTCCGCGATTATAGACCTTGATATCTTTGTCGGCATATTTATTAAGAAGGGTACTTGCTGCCATAAAAGCATAGCCGTTTCCAAAAGCATTGCCATCGTTAGGGTTCAGGTTTTCCTTATTTCTGCCTGCATCGGTAATCGAGTCACCTTGAAAGAGGATGACATCCCCTTGGTTGATGCTCAGTTTAGCCTTAGCACCCGTAGAAAAATCTATGGCGTTTGCGAATGATGTTCCTAAGCCGGCTGCTCCCAATGTCAACAAGCTTTTCTTTAAAAAGTCTCTTCTGTTCTCCATTTTTATGATTAAATAGGTTGATAGTGTTACAGCAATTTAGCTATTCTAACAGAATTTTTCAATCCCTTCCTTAATTATTTTGCAGGATTGGATGATTTCTTCCTCACTGATCGTCAATGGAGGGGCAATGCGCAATGCCGTTTCACAATGTAGGTACCAGTCAATGATCAAGCCTTTGGATGCACAATAATTGCTCACTTGGTAGACTTGGTCAAAGTTGTCCAGTTGCAGGCACATCATCAGTCCCAAGCCACGGATTTCCTTGATTTGCGGAATTTTGAGCTCCGCCCTAAACAGATTGGCCTTGCGCTCTACCGATTCAACAAGCTTTTCCTCTTGTATCACCTTCAGGGATGCCCTTGCTGCAGCACAGCTCACCGGATGGCCGCCAAAGGTGGTGATATGACCAAGCATCGGGTTTGATTTGATCACGTCCATCATTTCCTTTGGGGCTACAAAAGCACCTAAGGGCATTCCGCCACCAATACCTTTAGCCAACATCAGGATATCCGGTACGATACCAAAATGTTCAAAGGCAAATAATTTCCCTGTCCTACCGAATCCAGTCTGTATTTCATCGAATATCAGGAGCGCTCCAGATTCCGTGCATTTCTTGCGCAGGGCTTGCATATATTCTTTGCTAGGTACCCGAACACCGGCTTCCCCTTGAATGGCTTCCACGATGACCGCTGCTGTCTTATCGCTGATCTTATCCAGGTCAGGCAGGTTATTGTATTCAATAAAGGAAATCTCAGGAAGGAGTGGGGCATAGGCTACACGATATTCATCATTGCCGATAAGGCTCAAGGCGCCTTGCGTACTGCCATGGTAGGCCTGTTTGGCAGCGATGATTTCCCTGCGACCGGTGAATTTCTTGGCCACTTTCATCGAACCTTCTACAGCCTCCGCTCCCGAATTGGTAAAGTAAACCGATTGGAAGGAGTCAGGCAAGACTTCTAATAGTTCCGTAGCTAACAGCACCTGTGGGGCTTGGACAAACTCACCATAAACCGTCACGTGCATAAAACGGTCCAGCTGTTCCTGGATTGCTTTTAAAACTTGGGGATGTCGATGGCCAATATTGCTGACATTGAAACCAGACACCAGGTCCATATATTTCTCTCCATTTGGCCCATATAGATATATACCTTCAGCACGGTCGATTTCTAGCAATCTTGGTGAATCTGAGGTTTGGGCAGTGTTCTTTAGGAAGAGTTCTCTATTACTTATCATGATGTGGCAAAGATAGGCATAAACAAAAACTTTCATGAACCTTTAAGAAGGGAAGGACCGTGAATTTACAGCCTTATTATAATAGCGCATAAAAAAAGAAGCCCTAGGGCTTCTTTCTTTAATGTCTTCTGCTGTTCAGTTCTTTGTACAGCAACTCTATAAATTCTTGTTCTACGGCAAAGAACTGAGATGCTCGGGATTGCCCGAGGACATCGGCGAACTTGGACCGGTATTTTTTCTTGATATCCACTTCCTGCGCATCGTATTCTATTACATCATTGCCGGGTCTGAAGGAATTGCCGCGATTGCCACTGTTGCTGTGACCTTGCGATTTCTTTGACTTGACACCTCTGATTTCTTTCGAGTACTGATTGTACAGTGGAAAGAATTGCTGTGCTTCGGTTGGAGTTAATCTCAGTTGTTTGGTAATATAAGCCGCCTTCTGCTTCTCAATTGCTTCAAATCTTTCTTGGCGTGACTGTCCATTCGCAACAAAACAAGCTATCCAAATCAAACAGAGCGTTGAAATAATATGTTTTAAACGAATCATTATAAATTATAATTTAAGTAATCTTCTAAAACTTCCTTATCGATTCCCTCCCCCACATTTAGTGCTTCCTCTGGCTGATAGATGTACTCTGCATAGTACTCTAGGTCAGAAGCATCACTGTAATTGGAAAGGTAGTTGATAATTTCATCTTCTGGAATTTCATTCAACGACACCTTTTCCGCTTGCATGGGTTGGTTGTATTCTGCATTGTAAACAGATACCCCGATCACTGCGGCTACACAGGCTGCAGCGGCCGAGCTCAACCAAGCATACACTTTTCTTTTCTTCCCAGAAACTGAAGTTTCAGACTCATTACGTGAAGGCAATTGAATGATCTTCTTGTCCTGAACTTTGTCAAGGATAGCGGTTGACAGCTGATCGAAATAACCCGCAGGTACTTCAAACCCATCTGCCTGAACTTTAGATTTCAATTCTTCGGTATAGATTGAAGCCATGATTTGATCATCAGCTTCTTCAAAATAACCCTCAGGAACGGTAAATCCTGGTTCAGCTATCTCTAGCGTTAACTCTTCTTCTTCAATTCTGTCTAGAATACGAGCAGTCAAGTTATCAAAGTAACCAGCAGGAACTTCTGTTTCTTCCATTTCTCTGACCCCGTCTATGTGGACTTGGCCAAGGATCTGCTCACTCAATTGATCAAAATACTGCTCAGGCACACTGAAGTTTTCAGCATCTCTGTACTGGTCGATCTTGATCTGACCTAACAGTTGGGACTCTTGTTGTTCAAAGAATCCATTTGGAGTGCTCAATCCTACTTTTCCTGTGTCTGAAATTTGATCAAGTTTAGCGAAGAACAGACTTCTTTCGGTTAGCTTTTCAAAGTAATTTTCAGGTACAATGAAAGGGTTGACACGCAACGAGTTAGGTAGTTGGTTGCCTCCTAAGTTTTCGTAATATGTGTTATTTTCTTTCATAGTACCATAATAGATAGTTTTTGCGGCAAAAGGTTTAATCGTTTGAGGCAAAAAAGTTCTCTATTTTTTTAACTGCTAAGTGGTACGAAGCTTTTAAGGCTCCGACACTGGTTCCTAACACCTCGGATATCTCTTCGTACTTCATGTCCTCGAAATATTTCATGTTAAAGACCAGCCTTTGTTTGTCCGGCAAGATCAAAAGAGCTTGCTGTAATTTCATTTGTGCCTTGTCACCATTGAAATAGGCACCGTCTGCCAAGGAGTCGGCAAGATAAGCAGAGCTATCATCATCCAATGAAACACTCTGCTTTTGCTTTTTCTTGTTCAAAAAGGTGATACACTCATTGGTAGCAATGCGGTATAACCAAGTATACAATTGCGAATCTTCCCTGAATTTCTCAAGATTGCGCCATACTTTGATAAAGATATCTTGTACAACATCATCGGCATCGTCGTGGTCAATGACCATACGTCTGACATGCCAATAAATCTTTTGCTGATATTTTTTAAGCAATAAGCGGAATGCCTCTTCACGAGTTTTTTCATCCGCAAACTTTGCTATTATCAGGGAATCTTCCATAGATTGTTATTTTCTTGTAATGACTTTACGTACTGCATTAACAATATTTGCAGCATTTAAACCGTATTTTTCCATCAATTGAGCTGGAGTTCCCGACTCGCCGAAGCTATCGTTCACTGCAACATACTCCTGTGGAGTAGGTAATTTCTGTGCCAATAATTGCGCCACGCTATCGCCAAGACCGCCAAGACGGTTGTGCTCTTCAGCGGTAACCACACAGCCTGTTTTGGTCACTGATTTTAGGATCGCTTCTTCATCCAATGGTTTAATGGTGTGGATATTGATGATTTCAGCATTGATGCCTAATTTCTCCAATTCTTCACCCGCTTGGATCGCTTCCCAAACCAAATGACCTGTTGCTACGATCGTAACATCGGTACCTTCATTTAACATCACCGCTTTGCCGATCTCAAATTTTTGGTCAGCAGGAGTGAAGTTAGGAACTACTGGACGTCCGAAACGAAGGTAAACAGGACCTTCATGGTCTACTAACGCAACAGTAGCCGCTTTTGTTTGGTTGTAGTCACATGGATTGATCACCGTCATACCAGGCAACATTTTCATCAGACCGATATCTTCCAAGATCTGGTGAGTAGCACCATCTTCTCCTAAAGTCAAACCAGCGTGTGAAGCACAGATCTTAACGTTCTTGCCTGAGTACGCAATTGATTGACGAATTTGGTCATAAACACGACCAGTTGAGAAGTTGGCAAAAGTTCCAGTAAAAGGAATCTTACCTCCAATGGTAAGACCAGCAGCGATACCCATCATGTTCGCTTCCGCAATACCAATTTGGAAGAAACGCTCTGGATAAGCTTTTATAAAGTCGTTCATTTTCAATGAACCGATCAAGTCAGCACATAAGGCTACTACGTTCTCATTTTTCTGGCCAGCTTCCAATAAACCAGCACCGAAACCTGAACGTGTATCTTTTGATTCTGTGTATGTATATTTTTTCATTACAAATACTATCGTAAACAGTGATTAATAATCGCCTATGGTTCTAGGGATTTGGTTTAAAGCAGATTCTAATTGCTCGTCGTTTGGAGCAACTCCATGCCATTTGTGTGAGCCCATCATGAAATCAACACCTGAACCCATTTCAGTGTGCAATAAGATGATCACTGGTTTGCCTTTTCCAGTACGAGATTTAGCCTCGTCCAATCCAGCAATTACAGATGCCATGTCATTACCTTTGTTCACTTCCAATACGTCCCATCCAAAAGCTTCCCATTTAGCACGTAGGTTTCCTAATGACAATACATCATCAGTTGAACCATCGATCTGCGCACGGTTGTAATCCACTGCTGCGATCAAATTGTCTACTTTATTGTGAGGCGCGTACATAGCAGCTTCCCAAACCTGACCTTCTTGCAATTCACCGTCGCCCATCAATACATAAACCAAATTGTTGTCTTTGTTCAACTTTTTAGCTTGTGCTGCACCGATAGCCACTGAAAGACCTTGGCCTAAAGAACCTGAAGCGATACGGATTCCTGGAAGGTGCTCATGTGTAGTCGGATGACCTTGAAGACGAGAGTTGATTTTTCTGAAAGTAGCTAATTCGCTCACTGGAAAATAACCAGCTCTAGCCAATGTACTGTAGAAAACTGGAGAGATGTGACCGTTAGACAAGAAGAAAATATCTTCACCAATGCCATCCATGTTGAAAGATGGGTCATTTTTCATCGCGTGAAAGTACAAGGCCACAAAGTAGTCAGTACAACCCAATGATCCCCCTGGGTGTCCTGATTGGCATGCATGCACCATACGAACAATGTCTCTTCTTACTTGCGAAGCGATCTGTTCTAATTTGTTTATATCTGCACTCATTTTAAAGTATAAAGTTTCGATTATTTTGCCGATAAAGTTAGTGATTTTTAATGGAGTGCCCTTGAAAAAGCTGAATTATTTAGACCGTAACCAACGGTTCCAAAGGAATTTTGTCCACAATTAACATTTATCTGAAAATTTAAAGTCTAGGCTGTCAATTGACCTGCTCTGAATATACGCATATTTTTGGAATGGTTTAGAATAACTAAAACCTAAAATTCCGATTGTCATCTACCAAAGCATCCGAGCCTTAATTTGCTCTTATTCGAGACATGTTTTGAATTTTCCGAATATGTCTCGAATATGGGTAAAAGTATTCCCGAAGCCCATGCCACATTTTTTGTCCATTTTGGAACCAAATGCCACAAAAAAAGAGTCGCCCTTTCAGGCAACTCTTCCCTATAATTTTTGACTCAGTTTATTAATACTTAAAATCTAAATCCCTTCAAACAAGGTCTAAATACTAACTACTAAATACTTTCTGTTCTATATTACATTGCATTTGCTACCACTTCCTCCACTTCAGGGACCATGCGCTTCAATAAACCTTCGATTCCGGCTTTTAAGGTAATGGTTGAAGATGGGCAACCTGAACACGATCCGCGGAGTTCCACGGTAACTGTTCCATTGTCAAAGGATTTGTAGGCAATAGCACCACCGTCCTGTTCTACCGCTGGGCGAACATAGTCGTGCAATACCTGTTGGATTTTTATTTCTACATCATTTCCTTCAAAGACTACGTCTTCTGAATGTTCAACAGGTTTCACTGCCAATTCAGATTCTACAGCTCCCTTAACGAATTCTTTCAATAAGGCTTCGATATCATCCCATTCTGCATCTTCAGTCTTGGTAATGGTAACGAAATTGCTGGCGAAGAAAACGCCATTTACAAAGTTGAACTTGAACAGTTCCTTTGCAAAAGCAGATTCCTGTGCTTTTTCTCTATCTGGATAATCCAAGCTTCCGTTGATCAACAGTTTGTTGACCAAGAACTTCATTGTTGCTGGATTTGGGGTGCTTTCTGTATATACGTTAATCGTTGCCATGAATATTAATTGTAAAATAAAAACACAAATATACTGTTAATACCTATTGCTAAGCGTCATTACTTCGTAAAAGCTTACAGCTTTACGCCCGTGTAATTGCTTGGAGAGATGGCTTTGATCTCTTCTTTCACCTCTTCTGTAACATTCAACTGATCCACAAATGCCGCAATCGTGTCCTTGGTCACGTGGGTATTGGTGCGGGTCAGGTCCTTCAATGCCTCGTAAGGTTTTGGATAGCCTTCGCGTCTCAATATGGTTTGGATTGCTTCTGCTACCACGGCCCAGTTGTTTTCAAGGTCGGCTTGGAAGGCTGCTTCGTTCAAGATCAATTTCCTCAATCCTCTCAAAGTAGATTTGATTGCGATCAAGGTATAGGAGAATGGAACGCCGATGTTTCTGAGAACAGTGGAGTCGGTCAGGTCTCTCTGTAATCTGGAGATTGGAAGTTTTGCTGCCAGGTGTTCCAATACCGCATTTGCCAAGCCTAGGTTTCCTTCAGCATTTTCAAAATCGATAGGGTTTACCTTATGTGGCATCGCTGAGGAACCAATCTGTCCTGCAGTAATCTTTTGTTTGAAGTAATCCATGGAGATATAGGTCCATACATCACGACAAAGGTCGATAATGATATTGTTGATTCGCTTTAAGCCATCGCAGCTGGCAGCGAAGTTATCATAGTGTTCAATTTGGGTAGTGGTTTGCGATCGATCAAGGCCCAATGTTTCGTTAACGAATTTATTGCCGAAGGCCACCCAATCATGATTTGGGTAGGCAACATGGTGCGCGTTTAAGTTTCCAGTTGCTCCGCCGAACTTAGCTGAGAATGGAACTTGGTTCAACAGGTGCAACTGTTTTTCGATACGTTCTACAAATACTTTGATTTCTTTTCCTAAACGGGTAGGAGAGGCAGGTTGTCCGTGTGTACGGGCCAACATGGAAACATTCTCCCATTCTGCACTCAGTTTTTTCAATTCCTCCAGCAATTCGCTGATGGCAGGTTGGTAAACCTCTTTCAGGGCATCCTTCCAGGAATGCGGGATTGCGGTATTATTGATGTCCTGGGATGTCAAGCCAAAGTGGATGAATTCGAGGGAGTCATGCAGACCTAATTTCTCAAATTCATTTTTCAGGAAGTACTCCACGGCTTTCACATCATGGTTCGTTACCTTTTCTGTATCCTTAATCCATTGCGCATCTTCCAAACTGAAGTTTTTGTAGATATCACGTAACTTATCATTTAAGCTACCATCAAAATGGCTCAATTGCGGAATACCTGATTCACTGAGCGCGATAAAGTATTCTACTTCAACTAAGACACGGTATTTTATTAATGCGAACTCTGAGAAGTAATTCGATAGATCTTTGGTGGTATTGTAATATCTGCCATCAATGGGTGTGATTGCAGTCAATGGGGATAAAGTCATTTTATTTTCTTTAGTACGGATGCAAAAATAAGAAATATTAGACATAAGACACAAGACATAAGACACAAGACAGGGTACTGTTTTGATTTAGCTTTTAATAGACGGAGAGTTTTCTGTTGTCTGATGTCTGTTGTCTGATGTCTAAAAAAGCCCTAAAACAACAAAAGCTCGTTTCTTAAACGAGCTCTTGATGTATTTTTAAAATCTGTTCGGATTATTGAACGTTTTTCAAAGAATCAGCGATAGAATCACCAGTTGCACGAACTGAATCAGCAACATTTTCTAATGAATCAGCTACGTTTTCAGTAGTTGAATCTACAACGTTTGACAAAGAGTCAGCAGTAGCTTCAGTTTTAGTTTCTGCGTTGTTACAAGAAGCAACACCGATAGTTAATGCTAAACCTAAGAATCCGAATTTGAATAAATTTTTCATTTTTAATTTTCTATTTAGTTGAAACAAATTTGTTTATTTAATTCTTAATACCCAATACCTAAAAAGGTAACCCAAGAAAAGATGTTTTTTTAAAATTTTTATTGAACCTTTTGATTTTCAGTCGTTTGATTTTAAATATTTTCCTTAAGGCAGCGCAAATATACTACTGTTTTGCTGATTTGCAACAAGAAAAAACAAAAATTGTTATATTTCTGTTAAATTTTTAAAAGAATACTATGCTAGAAAGACTACAGAACATCCTAAAACTCATGAAATCAGTGGATTTAGAGCAATTGGATAAGATATCGAAGAAAGTGGATTTGGCGGAAGTTTTGGGTGCTGTTTCGAAAATGGACGAAAATCAGCTCAAAATGGCCATGAAAATGTTGACTGGAAGTAAAAAGAAAAAAGATCCACCTCCAATCAATGCTGACTTTTATGATATATCGGCAAAACTTTCGGAAGAGGATAGAGCCCTGCAGATGAAAGTCAGGACCTTCCTGGAAACTGAAATACAGCCCATCGTCAATAAATATTGGTTACATGATGAATTTCCTTTCGAGATCATTCCCAAGTTGAGGGAACTCAATGTCTGTGGTTATGTTTATGATGGTTATGGCTGTGCAGGTGGTACTTCCCTTATGGATGGTATTATTGCCACTGAATTCGGCCGCGTCGATCCTTCCATTGCTACCTTCCTGGGTGTACAGAGCGGTTTGGCCATGGGGTCTATCTATATGTGTGGTTCGGATGAGCAGAAAAATGAATGGTTGCCGGCCATGCAACAGCTGAACAAGATTGGTGCTTTCGGCTTGACGGAACCTTTGGTGGGTTCTGCGACAGCTGGTGGTTTGACCACGACCTGTAAACGTGATGGAGATAATTGGATATTGAACGGTCAAAAGAAATGGATAGGTAACTCTACCTTTTCGGATATCACCATAATCTGGGCAAGGGACCTGGATGACCAACAGGTGAAAGGTTTTATTGTCCGCAAGGAGAATCCTGGCTTTGCCGTAGAGAAGATCAAGGATAAGATGGCCTTGCGCATTGTGCAGAATGGCCTGATCACCTTGACAGATTGTGTTGTTCCGGAATCAGATCGTATGCCTTATGCCAATTCCTTCAAGGATACGGCCAAGGTGCTTCAGATGACGAGGGCTGGAGTGGCGTGGATGGCTGTTGGATGTGCTCGTGGAGCCTATGAAAATGCATTGGACTATACCATCAAGCGAGAACAATTTGGTAAACCCATCGCTTCCTTCCAGTTGATCCAAAACCACCTGGTTGAAATGTTGTCCAATCTGACCGCCATGCAAACGCTGGTTTTCCGTCTTTCGGAATTACAGGACGACGAAAAACTTAGAGATGAACATGCTTCCTTGGCCAAGGTCTTCTGTACCCTTCGCATGCGCGATATCGTATCCAAGGCCCGCGAGGTAATGGGCGGAAACGGTATCCTATTGGAGTATAACGTAGCTCGCTTCCTTGCAGACGCCGAAGCTATCTACTCTTACGAAGGAACCAAAGAAATCAATTCCTTGATCGTTGGAAGAAGTATTACGGGATTTAGTGCTTTTGTGTAAAGGGAGATGTGAGATATGAGATAGGAGATTTGAGATAGAATGTGTTGAATCACAAATTTCAGTACTTACATCTCAGTACTAATAAAATAGTTATTACGGTTGATATCTCATATCTCAATTCTCACATCTCAATACTATAAAACAACAATCCCCGGTTTTTTCTGACCGGGGATTGTTGTTTTATTTTTTGTCCTTATTCTGTTGAGCGGCTTGTTGAGCTCTCATCATTTCTTCCATTTTCTTTTGGAAGGAGGATTGTTTCTTTTCAGATGCTGGTTTCTTTTTGTTTGCTTCGATACCTGCAAGGATCTTGTCGTCGTTTACGAATTGACGGATGATCACTTGGGTTAAGAAGGTAAGAACCGCAGACAGGAAGTAGTAATAGTTCAGACCTGCTGGGAAGCTATTCAGTACAAAGAAGAATACCAATGGCATGATGTACCCGATGTATTTCATTTGGTTGTTTACAGCTCCTGATGTGGAGTTGTTGTACCAAGTGGTCAACAAGGTTGTCAAGGTCATCAAGATACACATGAACGAGATGTGGTCTACACCTAATAAAGGAAGAGGTGCAAAGGTGATCGGTGCATCGTATGTTGATAGGTCTTTGATCCACATGAAGCTTTCTCCACGTAATTCGAACAAGTTCGGGAAGAAGAAGAAGAATGCTAAGGTGAAAGGCATCTGAAGCAATAGAGGAAGACATCCGCCAAGTGGGTTTACTCCAGCTTGTTTGTAAAGCTTCATCTGTTCCTGTTGCAATAACATTGGATTGTCATCACCAACTTTTGCTTTGATCTCGTCCAACTGAGGTTTTAACACACGCATTTTACCCATAGATTGGTAAGACTTGTAGGTTAATGGGAACATTAGGAGTTTAAGGAACAAGGTAAGGATCAAGATCACGATACCATAGTTCATGTTGAAACCATCTAAGAAATCGAAGATAGGAACGGTGATGAATTTATTGATCCAGCCCATTGGTCCCCAGCCCATATTAATGATTTTGTCGAAACCATTCCCTTCAGCCTTTAACGTTTTGTATTGGTTAGGACCGAAGAAGAAGCTGAAGCCATGAAGGCTTTCATTTTGTTTGTTTAATGCCAGTTCAGTGGAAGCACGGTAATGTTTTACCACACTGTCTTGAGTGATCAAGGTAGATTTAAGGTCTGCATTTACGAAACCTTCTTTGCTGGTCAGGATGCTAGAGAAGAAGTGTTGTTTGAAAGCAATCCAAGATACTTTCTTTTCTAATTTCTCTTCATCATCGCTAGTTTCTGAAAGATGGTCTACAGAACCGTCTACTTCTTTATAGAAGATTCCCGACTTCTCACGTTCAGACTTTACGTTACGCTCTTTTTGCATTAAAGTGGTTTCCCAGTTCAATAACATTTTATTCGAGCTTACATCCACCAAGCTTCCGATTCCAACGGTTTTGATGTCAAACTGAACGTTGTAATCATTGCCTTTTAAGGTATAGATATAATCAATGTATTTGTCTGCAGCATATGAAAGGCGCATGGTCAATGATTTGGCGTCCTGTCCAGCGACCGAGAAGCTAGCTCCTTGGGCTTGGAAGAACAGGTCATTCGTTTTTACAGCCTTTCCAGGGATATTGAATTCAAGGCCAAAACGGTTGTCATTGCCTTCGAATAAGATAAGTTTAGATCCGTCAAAATTGGTCTCACCCTTAAGTTCAACTGATTTTACACGACCACCTTTGGTGCTTACGTTTACTTTAAGGAGTTCGTTTTCCAACGTAACGATCTGCTCCGAACCTACGGAAGCAGAACCAAAAGGTTGGCTCAACAGCACAGAATCTGCAACGGCAGGAGTGGTAGTGGTAGCAGCTTTTAAGGAGTCGCTGATCGGTGCCAAACCTTCTTTTGCTCTTTTGATTGAATCTTGATGTTGTTGTTCCTTTTTGATCTCGGCATCGGATGGCTTCAGGAAGTAGAAGGATCCAGCCAAAATGGCAAAGATGAAGATGAAACCTAGAATGTTATTTCTATCCATTGTTTATTAATTACTATTAATATATAGAGGTCTAAACTCTACTTTGATTTTTTATGTGTTAATGCAGCGGCTACAAAGCTAACAAAAAGTGGGTGAGGATTTACCACTGTTGACTTTAATTCTGGATGAAATTGTCCAGCAACAAAGAAAGGATGGTCCCTTAGTTCCACGATTTCCACTAAACCAGTGCTTGGATTGATACCTGAGGCAATCATTCCGGCCTTTTCGTAATCTTTTAGATACGCATTGTTAAATTCGTAACGATGGCGGTGTCTTTCAGTAATTTTTGACTTGCCATAAACGCCGTATGCCTTTGTTCCTTTTTTGATTTCACAATCATAAGCACCCAAACGCATGGTTCCACCCATGTTTTTGATGTTCTTTTGTTCTTCCATCAAGTTGATTACTGGGTGTGGCGTATTTTCATCCATTTCGAAGCTGTTGGCACCTTTTAGGCCCAATACGTTTCTTCCAAATTCAATAACCGAACATTGCATGCCTAAACAGATTCCGAAGAAAGGAATTTTGTTTTCACGAACGTAACGGATCGTTTCTAGCTTTCCGTCAAGTCCGCGCTCTCCAAATCCTGGAGCTACCAATACACCGTCCAAACCTTTCAGTTTTTCAGCAACGTTTTCTTGGTTGACACTTTCTGCGGCGATATATTTTACTTTTACGCGGGTTTCATTGGTAGCACCTGCATGGATAAAGGCTTCCGCGATAGATTTGTAGGCATCTGGAAGTTCCACATATTTTCCTACAAGACCGATGTTCACCTCGTCTGTTGGGTTCTTCAATTTGCCTAGGAATGATTTCCAGTTTTCTAGATCTGGTTCATTCTTGGTTGAAAGTTTCAATTTCGCCAAAACAGTTTTGTCCAATTGCTCTTTCAACATATTCAATGGCACATCATAGATTGTAGGAGCATCGATAGATTCCACTACGGCATTGATGTTTACATTGCAGAACAAAGCTAACTTTTTACGGATGTCATTGTTCAGTTTGTGTTCAGTCCTACATACTAAGATGTCTGGTTGAACACCATATTCCAATAATGTTTTTACGGAGTGTTGAGTAGGTTTGGTCTTTAGCTCACCAGCAGCAGCGAGGTAAGGGACCAAGGTCAAGTGAATTACCAAAGAGTCGTTATTGCCCAACTCCCAACGTAATTGACGTACTGCCTCAATGAAAGGTAGGGATTCGATATCACCAACGGTACCACCCAATTCAGTGATGACGATATCATATTCACCAGATTGACCCAATAGCAACATGCGGCGTTTGATCTCATCCGTAATGTGAGGAACGACCTGAACGGTTTTGCCAAGGTAGGCACCAGCGCGTTCTTGTTCAATCACATGGCTGTAGATACGGCCTGTTGTAACGTTGTTTGCTTGGGAAGTAGGGACATTCAGGAAACGTTCGTAGTGACCTAGGTCAAGGTCCGTTTCTGCACCGTCCTCTGTAACATAACATTCGCCATGTTCATAAGGGTTCAATGTTCCTGGATCAATATTGATGTACGGGTCAAATTTCTGGATGGTTACTTTTAAACCACGTGCTTGGAGAAGCTTGGCAAGGGAAGCTGCAATAATTCCTTTCCCTAACGACGAAGTTACGCCGCCCGTAACAAAGATATATTTAGTCATAACAATAATGGATTTCTAACTTAGATGCCTAGATAAAAAGCATCGTTCATCTGCTCTATGTACGGGATACAAAGGTACGAATTTTTATTAAATAAGGCCTAAAAAAAATCGTTCGAAACCAATTGTGAGGTTAACGAAACGAAAGTCAATCAGTTGGAACGGTATTTAGTCGTTTTTTTACTTTCCACAGATGGTTGTGGAATTGGAATTCTGCTAACTTTAGGGTAAAAATCAAATTATATGGAATACAGAAGAATGGGAAAGAGTGGCCTTCAGCTGAGTGCGCTGTCATTTGGCTCATGGGTCACTTTCGCCAGACAAACTGATGATAACACCAATGAGCGCCTGATGGCACAGGCTTATGAGGCCGGCGTAAATTTCTTTGACAATGCTGAAGTGTATTCTGCTGGGCTTTCTGAGGAAATGATGGGCAGGGTTTTGAAAAAGCTGAACTGGGATAGGTCGTCCTATGTCCTGTCTAGCAAAGCTTACTTTGGCTGGAAAGGCGTAGACAAGAAGCCGAACCAACATGGATTGAGCAGAAAGCATTTGATGGAAGCCTGTCATGAAGCCTTGGAAAGGATGCAGGTTGAATATCTGGACCTTTATTATTGTCATCGGCCTGATCAAAATGTCCCCATTGAGGAGGTAGTCAGAACGATGAACACTTTGATCCAACAAGGAAAGATATTCTATTGGGGGACCTCGGAATGGTCTGCGGCTGAAATCATGGAGGCACATATGATTGCCAGGGATCTAGGAATGGAAGGTCCATCAGTAGAACAGCCTGAGTATAACCTGTTCAACAGAAGAAAGATTGAAGTAGATTATGATCCAATCTTTAGAAATGTTGGCATAGGCACTACCATCTGGAGTCCTTTGGCTTCTGGGCTTTTGACTGGTAAATATAATGATGGCATTCCAGAAGGTTCAAGAATGTCCCTGGAAGGATATGAATGGTTGCGGGATAAGGCTGTCGTTAATGATAAATTGAATAGGGTGAAGGCGCTAGGAGTTTTCGCCAATGAGCTTGGAGTTTCACTGCCAACTTTATGCATAGCATGGTGCATCAGCAATCCGAATGTAACAACGGCAATCTTGGGAGCGACCAAAGAAAGTCAGTTGACCGAAAACCTAAAAGCATTGGATGTACTTCCCCTGATTACAGCAGAAGTGAAAGAAAAGATTGATGAGATTATGGGAACCAAGCCTGTTGTCATACAGAATTAAGCGCGCTTGGTTGAAGGGCAAATAAATAAGGGCTTTGCAAATGCGAAGCCCTTAAATATAATTTTTAAAGTCTCTCGATTATCTTTTTGATTTGATACGAGCAGCTTTTCCGGTAAGACCACGTAAATAAAATAATTTAGCGCGACGTACTTTACCAATGCTGTTAACTTCTATTTTCTCAATGTTAGGAGAGTTTACAGGAAAAATACGCTCTACACCAATACCGTTAGAGATTTTACGAACGGTAAAAGTAGCATTAGCTCCTTCGCTGTTTAATTGAATTACCACACCTTGGTACACCTGTACACGCTCTTTATTTCCTTCGCGAATTTTATAATGAACGCTGATGGTATCTCCGGCTTTGAAAGCGGGATTTTCATTTTTTACTACCGCTTGTTCTTCTACAAATTTTACTAAATCCATGATTCTGAGTAATTAATAACGATATTTAACCTGTAAAAATCGGAATGCAATATTACAGCTTTATTTTGATATTTGAAAATTCTTTTTTAAAAATATTCCACATTTCGTCGAATGCCTGCAAAAGTAAAAAAAATATAAACCAATTCCATATTTATTCCTGAATATCCACCTGTTTTTTAAATTATTATTTTTTGATCTGGCTAAAGCGCAATAAATGAGCTTTTTAGGCGCTGTTTTTCTTGATTACACTAATGTTTACCGAAAGGTTAAAATCTAAATGTTAAGGTTAAAATACGGTTGGAATAGGGTATAATACGGTCACTATGCTGTCTTAAATCTTTGGAAATTAGGAGGTCAGAAATTGAATAACCAATAAACACTAACTAGATGAACAAAAGATTTATTACCTCTTTGGCAGCTAGTCTATTCTTCTCGACCGTTTTGTTTGCTCAAACACAACTTAAAGGCCGAGTAGTCGACGAAAGCGGGGCACCAATCCCAGGAGTTACACTAGCATTGAAAAATGGTACTGCGACTCAAACCGGTGCCAATGGTGAATTTACTCTCTCTTATGATCAAGCTGGACAGTTGAATGTCTCAGCCTTGGGATACAGCAGAAAAGTTATCAACTTATCAAATCAGACCACTCTAGAAATCATACTGGATCCCAGTACCGAAGGGCTAGATGAAGTCGTAGTAACAGCATTAGGTATTTCTAGGGAAAAGAAATCCTTGGGATATACGGTGCAGGAAGTAGGGGCGAAAGAGCTGACCCAAGCTGGTCAGTTGAATGTGACCAGTGCACTATCTGGAAAGGTAGCAGGGGTCCAGGTCAATCAATTTGGAGGAACAGTAGGAGCGTCATCCCGGATCAGTTTAAGGGGAAACTCCTCTGTAAAGGCTGATCAGCAACCTTTGATCGTAGTCGATGGGGTGCCTATTTCCAATGATACTCAGCGTTCCGGAGATAATACCTATTCTGGTGTCGATTACGGATCAGGAATAAACGATATCAATCCTGAAGATATCGAAACAATAACCGTCCTTAAAGGAGGTTCAGCTGCCTTATATGGTATGCGTGCGGGTAATGGTGTAATCTTGATTACAACCAAATCAGGTAAGCGAGGTGACAAAGGCATACAGTTATCCTATGATGGTAACTTCTCTGTGGACCAAGCGGCCTACTTGCCAAAAGTCCAAAACATATACGGTCAAGGATATAATGGTGATGAAAAACACTATAATGACTTTCAGGCAACGAATGGCAAGATCTCTTATCAAGATTATGCGCAGACTAAAGGTTTCGCCTATGTGGATGGAACAGGGCAAACAGGGGTATGGGATGGATTCGATGAATCATGGGGACCGCGTTTGGATGTTGGGCTGAAACTGCCGCAATTTGATAGTCCGGTGAATAATGGGGTTCGGACTCCTACGCCTTGGGTTTCTCAAAAAGATAATATCCGAGACTTTTTCCAACCTGGATTCTCGATGAACCATAACCTTTCCATTTTAGCCCAAAGTGATAAATCGAGCACTCGTGCTTCCCTGTCATTTAGGGACCAAAATGGTACAGTTCCGAATACCGACCAAAAAAGGTACAGTCTGCAGTTGAACAACAATACTAGCATCTCAGAAAAAGTTTCATTCGATGTGAGCACCAATTATACCCGTACAGAGAGCGATAATATCTTGAACCAAGGTTATGATGGCAACAACCCGATGAACGGATTTATCTGGTCAGGTAGGCAAATCAATATGCAAAGCCTAAAAGACAATTGGGATCAAAGGGATGAACAAGGAAACTATACCTATTACAACTGGAATACCAATTATCATGTGAACCCTTATTTCAATATCTATGAGAATACGAACTCCTACAAAAGGGATCGTTTTTTCGGAAAGAGTTCCTTGTATTACCAACCTTTTGAATTCTTGAAATTCGAAGGACGTGCCGGTCTGGATTATTACAATTTAAAGGCCTTTGAGCAAAATTATTATAACAGTGCCTTTCCTTATGGTGGATTCCGCGACCGCAAGACAGACAATACAGAATTAAACCTCGATTTCATTGCAACCTTCAACAAGCAATTCGGCGATTTCAACGTTTTGGCATCTGCTGGAGCGAATTACAGGAACCTGATGTGGGAAACCAATGTAATGGGAGCGGATGCTTTGACGGTTCTGGGAGTATATACCATTGCCAATAGGGTCGGTGATGCGGTTACCACAATGGACCATAGCCATGTCCGTTCGAATTCTGTTTTTGCGACTGCCAACCTAGGCTGGAAAGACCAGATCTATATGGACTTGAGTGCCAGAAATGATTGGAGTTCCACTATCAAGGATGATTTCTTTTATCCTTCCATCAGTATGAGCTGGTTGCCTACGAGTAGTTTCCCGAGTCTGAAAAATAGTGTGTTGAACTTTTGGAAAATCCGAGGTGGCTGGGCAGAGATTGGTGCGGGTACTACAGCATACCAGAATAGAGCATATTACTACCCACAGAACAACGCATTTGGCGGGGTAGCACAGATGTTTCGCTCGATGGTGTTCCCGAATGAAAACCTAAGACCAGAGCAAATCAGGACTTGGGAGATCGGTACCGAGATCGGTTTCTTGGATGATAGAATCCATGCCGATGTCGTATACTACTATAAATCAACAAAAGATCAGATCTTGGCGGTAACGACTTCCAATGTGGTTGGATTTAGTTCCATGCTGCTAAACGCTGGAGAAATTGAGAATAAAGGTATTGAGGTGCAATTAAGAGGAGATGTGATTAGAAAAGAAGAGGGCTTTAATTGGACGACCTATATCAATTATGCCAAAGATAACAGTAAGGTTATCGAACTCTATCCAGAGCTGGACTTAAATGTTTATCAGATTGGATGGACTTGGGGTATAGCCAATGTTGCCCGTAAAGGCGAACGTTGGGGCTCGTTGATTGGCGGGGGATATGACCGCGTTGAAGACGGACCGATGAAAGGTGCGATCAAGGTGAATAACCGAGGTTTGGTAGTGAATAAGAATGCACAGATTATTGGAAATACTACGCCTAAGTTTTTAGCCAGTTGGCGAAATGATTTCAGGTACAAGGACTTCTCCATGGGCTTTATGTTTGACCTACGCGTTGGAGGTGATATCTGGTCACAAACCATGAGCCACTCTTATACAGCTGGGGTTGCATCCATCACTGCCGAGAACGGAATTCGTGAAAAGGCGATCGTGGCAGGTAGAGATGTGATGACCGATGAAAAATTCGTTATGCAGGATGCAAACGGAAACTGGGTTGAAAATACAATCGAAACTGACGCGCAGACTTGGTTTGAAAGCGGTGGTATTGCTCAGACCTATGTTTTTGATGGTTCATTCCTGAAACTAAGGGAAGCATATCTTTCATACAATGTTCCTTCTAGATACCTACAGAATATGCGTGGTATCAAACGAGTAAATCTGTCTTTGATTGGTTCCAATCTAGCACTGCTTTGGACACATAAATCCAATACTATGCGGATAGATCCTGAAACAGGAGGTGTATCGAGTGATAGCCGTGGGGTAGGTTTTGAACAAGCTTCAGTGCCTTCATCTCGCAGTATCGGTCTTAAGTTGGGGGTTACATTTTAAGAAAACAGAAATCATGAGAATTAAATTTAATAGATATACAATTGCTTGCTTTTTGATGATAGGGCTGGCAACATCTAGTTGTACCAAATCTTTTGAAGAAGTCAACACTGATCCTGATGCGCTGACCGAGGTGCCGCCAACCAATATCTTGGCCAATGTATTGCGCAATACCGGTGAATCTTTTGGGGGTGATGTGGATGGCTACGGTACTTTTGCAGGTTATATCGTGAAGATCCAGTATATGGACTATATGGGGGGATTGGTCCCTACCAATAATACCTTCGGAAATAGATGGGCGGCATGTTATTATAACAACACGCAGTTGCAGGAACTGATGAAATTAACCGATGCAAGTCCGGATGGTTTTAAAAACATCCGTTTTGTGTCCCGTATTTGGCAAAATTATATGTGGTCCTATTTGACCGATGGATGGCGTAATGTTCCCTATTCAGAGGCCTTGAAAGGGGCGGAAGATAAGGGCAATATCCTAAAGGCTGCCTATGATAAGCAAGAGGATATTTATCCTAAGATTTTGCAGGACTTAAAAACCATTGCTGATGAAATGGCGGCAGGATTAGGGACAGATGAGCTGGGTGCCGGCGATTTCATCTATGAAGGTGATATGGAAAAATGGCAGAAGTTCTGTAATTCCCTTCGTCTTCGCCTTGCCATGCGTATTTCGGGGGTGGCTCCAGCATTAGCCAAATCGACCATTGAAGAGATTGCAGGCAATTCAACCAAATACCCCGTTTTGGAAACCAATGCCGAGAACTGTTACCTTAAATATCCTGGAGCAGCTCCATATTACGAACCTTGGTATAACAACGGTATCGTAGGCAAGCGTATAGACAATTTTGGGATGGCTGATATTTTTATCGATCATTTATTGGAAACAGAAGATCCAAGGATTGCCAAAGTAGCAAACAAAACCTCCGATGGAGTTTATCGTGGCTATCAAAATGGAGCGAAAAGCGGACCTACTCCCTTAACTTCCATTTCATTCATTGGTGATAAATACATGAACGATCCCGTTGGATTTACGCCATTCTATAAATCTTCTGAGACTTTTTATATCCTAGCTGAAGCTGCGATGCTTGGTTATAATGTTAAAATGACCGCTCAACAGGCTTATGAAAAAGCAGTCAGGATTTCTATGGAAGACAACCAGATTGCAGAAGCTGATATCGTGAAATATTTGGCTGGCAAAGGAAAATGGAATAATACGAAAGACCGTATCTATTGGGATATGTGGGTAGCCTTGTTCAAGAATAATTTCGAAGCATGGACCCTGTACCGTCGTACCGGTATTCCGTCTACCAATTACCCTTCATTGAACTCTATTTATGGCAAAGCGCATAACGATCAGCCATTCCGATTACCATATCCAAACAATGAATACCTTTATAATGCAGCCAATGTAAATAAAGAAGCAGAAAAACTGAAAGATTTTGTTTGGGGTGAACAGATGTGGTGGGATAAAAGAACTGGAAAATTTTAATTATTGTTAAACAAAAACCTAAACCTAGAAAGAGCCATCAACGGATGGCTCTTTTGTTTTTTACGGAAGTTAAAATCCTGTAAATACTGGCTAAAAAGGGATTGAAGATATAGGAAGTTTTTTTCCAACTTTAAAATCTGAGAAATCTAGATCAGGAAAAACATTATTTATTTAAGTATTCAAGAATTTTTATGGGTCTTACAAATAGCATGGCAAAGATATTTGGGTTGTTGATCGTTTGGATTGGCGGAGTTAACCTGTTGGTAGCTCAAGAGTCGGGGGATCAGATATTGGATGGAATCGGTGAAACTGGCATGATCGCACGGTATGTGTTTGATGGTAATCTCAAGGATTGGTCAAGGAATGGCTTGCATGCCAATTCGAAAAACAACCAGCCCAAATTCATTAAAGATGAAAAGTTCGGCAATGTGCTTTCACTTTCTGGAGGAAAGGATGATTATCTGACCTTGCCTGCTGGGACCTTAAACGGCTTGGAGTCCTTAAGTATTTCGGTTTGGCTTTCCTTGAAATCGGACGGATCAGGACAGTATATCTTTGACTTTGGAAAGGATAATAACCAACATTTCTTTGCTGCACCTTTTGGGACTTCCTCTCAAAAGGGTTTTCAGGCATTGATCACCGAGCAAGGAGAAAATAAAGGCGGAGCCATTGCAGCAGTCCCTGCATTGAATAAATGGCTACATGTTGCAATTGTAGTCGATGTATTTTCGAAAAACATCATTACTTATCTAGATGGAAAACAGGTCGCTGAAGGCAATGAAATCCCTAAAGAAATTGCCAAGTTGTTTGAACCCTCTGGAAAGTTCAATATCGGGAAATCCTTGTCAGCTGATGGGTCTACTTTAAATGCGTTAGTTCATGATTTCCGAATCTATAGAGTTGCCCTGACCAAAAAACAGGTTTCGGGAATCTATTTTAACGGTCAGAATGCCGTTCGTGAGGACAAGAAAACAATGGGAAAGGCAGAAGATGATCTTCCGACCTATGAATTGACAAAAGCACAGCTTTATAACCAGTATTTGCTTAAAGTTTCGGACGTTAACGTGGAGACTGCATTGGGTGAGCTTCCTCGATTGCCTTCTTTCGTGGAGGGTGAGTATAAAGAAGGTTTTCAAGGACCGAAGGTTCGTGTTCTATGGCCAGCAGATATTGATAACGATGCGGTATTGAAAGCCGGAGAATATGTGGTAACTGGGCGGATTCCAGGAACAGCCTTACAACCGAAAGCTTTTGTAACGGTGAAGGGCTTTGCTGACAGCAATACCCCATCCGAGAAACTATTGCCTTTTGAACTGAGCCAGGTATCATTGAATGCGGATAGCTATAATGAAGAAACTAAATTTATCGAAAACCGTGATAAGTTCGTCAATACTTTAGCCAACACCGACCCAAACTCTTTCTTGTACATGTTTCGCCATGCCTTTGGCCAGAAACAGCCTGCTGGAGCCATTCCTTTAGGGGTGTGGGACAGTCAGGATACCAAACTCCGCGGACATGCCACAGGACACTATTTGACTGCTATTGCTCAGGCCTATGCGAGTACCGCCTATGATAAGACTCTACAGGATAACTTTGCCCAAAAAATGGACTACATGGTGAATACTTTGTATGATTTAGCTCAGTTGTCTGGAAAAGCTAAAGGCAATGGAGGCGAACATGTTTCAGACCCCACTGCCATACCAGTTGGCCCAGGCAAAACCGCTTTTGATTCTGATTTAACAGAAGCTGGTATCCGTACCGATTATTGGAACTGGGGCGAAGGATTTATCAGTGCCTATCCACCGGATCAATTCATCATGCTGGAGAATGGAGCTACTTATGGCACCAAGGTTACCCAGGTTTGGGCACCCTATTATACCCTGCACAAGATATTGGCTGGACTTATTGATATCCATCAGGTTTCTGGAAATAAAAAAGCGCTTCAGGTAGCCGAAGGAATGGGCGAGTGGGTTTATAAACGCTTGAATAAGATTCCGAAGGATAACCTGATCAAAATGTGGAACACCTATATCGCAGGTGAGTTTGGAGGGATGAATGAATCCATGGCGAGGTTGTATGAGATCACGAAGAACCCTCATTTCTTTGCTACGGCCCAGTTATTCGATAATATCAAAATGTTCTATGGTGATCCTGAACATTCACATGGCCTAGCAAAGAACGTAGATACCTTCCGTGGATTACATGCCAACCAGCATATTCCTCAGATTGTAGGAAGTATTGAAATGTACAAAGCTTCCAATGATCCGAATTATTTCAAGATTGCGGATAACTTTTGGTACAAGGCCGTCAATGACTATATGTACAGCATTGGTGGTGTGGCAGGAGCACGAAACCCTGCAAATGCAGAGTGCTTTATCAGCCAGCCAGCTACACTATATGAGAACGGTTTTTCAGCTGGTGGGCAGAATGAAACCTGTGCTACCTACAACATGTTGAAATTAACCAGTGATCTGTTCCGCTTCGATCAGCGCGCAGAACTCATGGATTATTATGAAAGAGGGCTCTATAACCATATCTTGGCTTCAGTAGCTGAAAACAGCCCTGCAAATACCTACCACGTATCCTTGAGACCGGGAGCAAACAAGCAATTTGGTAACCCCGACATGAAAGGATTTACCTGTTGTAATGGTACCGCAATCGAAAGCAGTACAAAATTGCAGAATACGATCTATTTTAGAAGTAAGGACAATAATGCACTTTATGTGAATCTGTTTATTCCATCTACCCTGAACTGGGAGGAGAAAGGGATCACTTTAACGCAGATTACCAGCTATCCTAAACAAAATAGCACCCGCTTGGACATCAAGGGAAATGGCAGGTTTGCAGTAAATGTTCGTGTACCTAATTGGGCAACAAAAGGATTCTTTGTGAAGATTAACGGTCAAGATCAAAAAGTGGAAGCTAAGCCCGGTACTTATCTTGCAATTGAAAGGGACTGGAAAAATGGCGATAACATAGAATTGACCATGCCATTTGACTTCCATTTGGATCCGGTCATGGATCAACCCAATATTGCGAGTTTATTCTATGGTCCAATTCTATTGGCGGCACAAGAAACCGAACCTCAAAAGGAGTGGAGGAAGGTAACCTTAGACGCAAAGGATTTAGGAAAATCCATCAGTGGCAATCCTGAGAAGTTGGAATTCCAGATTGACGGCGTGGTTTATAAACCGTTCTATGATATGTATGGCCGTCATTCAGTGTATTTGGATGTGACCTTAAAATAGTCTTTTTATCTGCTTTTTACGATGGATTTTAAAAATATCCATCAAATAGTCAATGGGTTACACAGAAAAATTATTTAAGGTATTGGATTTAAAAAATATCCCCTTATATTTGTGCCACACAAAATCAAAGGTGATACCTTTTCGGGGTGTAGCGTAGCCCGGTATCGCGCCACATTTGGGATGTGGAGGTCGTAGGTTCGAATCCTGCCACCCCGACACAAAAAAGCTCGACTTAGGTCGGGCTTTTTTTGTGTTCGGGTGTGGCAGATTCGAACCGTGGTTCGATCCGAAGGAGCTTCAGGGTTAGAGTTTGGGGCTTGTGGGGCTGAAGCAATCCTGCCACCCTTGCGTAGTATTTAGTAGAGAGTATTTAGTATTTAGAGCCTTTCTGCTGTGCTATTAAAGTATATAATGGAGTTTACGCTCGACTTAGGTCGGGCTTTTTTTGTGTTCGGGTGTGGCAGATTCGAACCGTGGTTCGATCCGAAGGAGCTTCAGGGTTAGAGTTTGGGGTCTGTGGGGCTGAAGCAATCCTGCCATCCTTGCGTAGTATTTAGTAGAGAGTATTTAGTATTTAGAGCCTTTTTGCTGTGCTATTAAAGTATAATAATGGAGTTTACGCTCGACTTAGGTTGGGCTTTTTTTGTGTTCGGGTGTGGCAGATTCGAACCGTGGTTTCGTAGTATTTAGTAGAGAGTATTTAGTGTTTAGATTATTTCTGCCGTCTAGGTTGGGGTTGCCATAAGGCTAGATTTACTGAAGCACAAATGTTTTTATTGACAAGAATGTCAATTTCTAATCCTTCAGAATCCATCAATGACTAGGAACTTTAAAAATAGTATTCAGATATTTAAGGTAAATTAGAAAGGTTTGACCTTTTAAAAAACGAAAAAATATCTTTCACATCTTCCATCCGACCATCCCCTTATCTCTTTCAATAAAACTTACCCAATCATCTTACTTCCATTCGAGTCTCATTCGAGACATATTCGGGAAATGCCCAGAAATTTTCTCGTTTTATTTAGACGATTTCCCTTACAAAATTTGCTATTCATTTAGCAATTATTCGAATATTTTTTGAACATTTTTTGGATATCAATTTATACATCTTGCGAAAATTCCGAATGTGTCTCGAATAAGGTCAAAATGAAATGCAGTAATTTTCTTCCATGCCGATGTGTGTTGAATTAACACACTCCCCCTAATAAAAATCCAGAAATCAAAAGACCTCAACTTGGAGTAGTTTTTTTGATTCCCTGTGGCAAAATCTATCCGTCTTTCGTTTTAGTTTAAAACTAATGTTTATACACCTAAAAATTTAAAGTTATGCGAATTAAATCAATTATTATTTCCTTGCTGATTCCTTTTTTATTTTTATCCTGTGAGAAGTCAGATCTTAAATATGAATCTGAATTTAAGGACAGTTATGATGTTTTTCAGAAGTTTAAAGCGAACAGCAACAACAGCTACTTTTACATTGTTACGGGGAATTCATATTTTGGATATTCTTGGGAGACAAAGCTGACGATTAAGTCTGGAAAGGTTGTAAAACGCGAGTTTTATTTTACTGCGTTTGAATCTGTGCAATTGCCGGCAAATGGCTGGACATCGAATGAGCTAGATGAGATCCTTAAGAAAAAGGGGATAGAATTTGAGGAACAATTAAAAAAGGAGGGTATAACACTTCTTGAATTCTTACAGTGGACCGAAAACGAAAATAATCTTGGGAAATTAGGTGCAAAAGTAGGGTATGCATCCCAAATCAGGACCCTAGATGAAATTTATAAATTAGCAGAAACGGATTGGATAATCAAGCGTAAAAATGCAGTGCTGTATTTTGAAACTAAAAACAACGGTATGATTTCCTTAGCTGGTTATGTTGAGGGCAATTGTCAAGATGGGTGCTTCAATGGTGTAAATATCAAAAGCATTCAGGCGATTTGAGGAGGGTTGGGGTAAAATATCTCTTTTTTCGATAGATTCATTTTCTGAAATTAGTAGCTATGAAGAGATTCCTATTGACTTGCCTAATCATAATACACTGTTTGGCAATTAGCCATGCCCAATATATTGAGGTGAAAAATCCAAGTAAGCATCCTAGAAAAGAACTGATTTCCATTCCATTTCAAAAATTTAAGGAACATTTTAAGGTCGATACGGTCTTTAGTATTCTCGATGAAAGCAATCAGCATGTTCCCTTTCAATTAGAAAGATTGGGTGCTGACATTCCTGTGAATGTACTGATCCAAGTGGAGCTTCCTGCCCTGACTACCATAAAATATAAGCTAGACAAAGAAGCAGGAACTGTGATAGAACCAAAAACCTTTGCTCGCTATGTGCCTGAACGTTTTGATGATTTTGCTTGGGAAAATGATGTCGTGGCTTTCCGCTTATATGGAAAGGCATTGGAAGGCAGAAAAGATGATGGTCAAGGGATGGACTATTGGGCGAAGAGAACCGATAAATTGATCATAAATAAATGGTATAAGGTAGAAAACTACCATCAGGATAACGGGGAAGGAATGGATTATTATACCGTGGGGCAAACGCTTGGTGCAGGAGATGTAGCTTTACTTTCCAATAAAGGTTTGAAATTTACAAAGCATTATCGTCGATACCAGATCTTGGATAACGGACCCTTAAGGACCACCTTTAAATTGGAGTATGATCCAGAGGAGTTGGAAGGGCAGGAAGTGAAATTGAATAAGATAATAAGCTTGGATGCGGGCAGTAATTTCAATAAAATAGTGTTGCAGGTTCAAAATAGTAAAGCCAGTAACACTGCAATTGCGATCGGGGTTGCTAAACGGAAAGAAGATCAGCCAAAAATTGCAGTTGGGCAAAAAAATGAAACATTGGCCTATTGGGAGCCGGAAATTGCAAATAATGGACAGACCGGAATAGCGGTCATCATCCCAAAGCAAAAGGTCATTTTAGATTCCGGAAGGCCTGAGCAATTCTTGCTATCAAGCGAGGCTAGGAACGATGAAGATTTTGTGTATTACAATGGTGCGGTTTGGAATCGAGCTGGAAAGGTAACCACAGCTGAAGAATGGAATAAGGCTGTTGAAGCGGAGTATGAAAAGATAAAGAAATCCTTAAAGTGGGTGCTTAAATAAAAATAACGGAGCAAACATTTGCTCCGTTATTTTTGGATGATTCACTATCTATCTTTTGCAAATTTTATAGCATCCATCAAGGAGAAATGGATCCCGAAGGTGACAACTGTTCCTTTGCTTTCCCAATCAATCTCACTCATTGGGGTACTTCCCACGACCTGCAATTCTGCCTTGACAAATTTATATCCTGCCCTTAAGGTAAATGCCGGTTCAAAGAAATAATGTCTTTTATCTGTGATATTGTCCAATTTATGTTCGGTGATATATTCAGGGGTCATGCCATTGGCGTCAAAATTACTGTATTTGATACCTGAAATCCTAGTCGCTAGACCTACATCAAAATATGGAAAAGTAAGGTTTATACCTGGTTGGATAAAGGTCCGGTTAAAATTCATGTTCACGTCACTGCTCAATTTACCTCCGCCGTATCCAACATAAGTATCGGCAATCAGACCAAATCCATTTTCACGGGCAATAATGGGATAATAACCACCGACGCCACCTTCAAATAGCCCCGCATGGGCATCCACATTTCCTATTGATGGATCTTCCTCATTAAAGTTGTAATTGTAATTGGAGTAATTGACCATCACACCTAAATGTTTGATGGGTGAGTAGGCTGTTTGCAGATTGATAATGGATGAACTGGTATTGGTACCGTTCAGATCCTCAGAGCTTGTGGTTCCTGATATCCCAATTTTTAAATCTCCTTTTTCTTTCATCATTGGAGCATTCACCGCATTGGGCTGATAGTAATAGCGGCTACAAGAACTTTGAAGATAATTTAAGCCAATCAAAGCAAGGCCGAATAAGAGCGATTTTATTTTTAAGGTTTTCATATTTTTCTCCTTTCTGATTTGTTAACTCAAAATGACGACAAATTTTAACCGCATAAAACATCCAAAAAGAGGATTTTAATCAAATCCCTTTTTTGGTGTATTTCAGTAACCTGAAAAGGTGATATTCGGTCAGATAGCCTTATTTTATAGTGCTTTAGCTAGGTTTTCTACAGGATTAAACTGTAAATTAGGATAATGAAGCTGCATGGTTTGATATGGACACTGGCAGTTAGTCTGCTCCTCAGTTTGTTTTCCAGTCGATTGGAAGCGCAGACCATTTTGTTGCCTGATACGACCGAGCACCTCAATATTTCCACTTCTACAGCCTACTACTATGATAACACTGCTAGCGATAGCCTTCCTGCTGAGAATCAATTTCAACCCTTTCAGGAGCCCATTTATAATTTTGGAAAAGTAGATGGTAACCTATGGGTGCGGGTCAATTTGGCTAATCAGGATTCTGTTGCCAGAAACCTATATTTAGAATTTACCAATCCCAATCTCAATTCGCTGACCTTGTATAAAAAAATTGGAGATCGCTTTGTACTGGTCAAGATCCTTGGTTCCAGTTATCCTTTTGCCAATCGTACGGTTAAGCATCAAAACCTGATCTTCTCCATAGAATTGGAACCATTGGAAATTGGAAGTTACTTTGTGAAGGTTCATTCCGACTATTCGGCCATCAATTTCAATTTATTGCTGTGGGATAAACATGAACGGGAGGCTTATTACCTAAAAGAAACGACAACCATTTCCTACTTCTTTTTCATTACCACAGCGTTCCTTTTTATCTTGGGCATCACCTTGGTATTGACCAAAGAAAGAAAGCAATGGGCTTTTTTCTTTTATATATTTTTTGGAGCCAGCTATATCTATTCCGATTTAGGACTCTCCTATAAGTATTTGTGGGGAGATTATCCATCGGTTCAAAATATCTCCAGTTATATCTTCACCAACCTGTATTTGATTTTTGGGGTCAGTTTTTTTCGGGAATATTTTGTCACCCGTCGTTTTGTCAAGAGATTGGATAAGGTACTCTGGGTTTTTGTTTTATGTTCTTTGCTGCTGACCATTATTGCGATGTTTTATCAATGGATCCCACACTCCATATTTTCTCTGATCCAAAAGTTGAATACGGTTATGTTCTCCATTACCTGTGGGATTATTTTGTACATATTGGTAATATTGTTGACCCGGCAAAGGAACAAGACCGAAACGATTTGGTTTATGATTGCCTTTGCACCTCATGCCTATACGATCCTGACTACAAGTATCAGACAACTTGGGCAGTATTATTTCAATTTGGAGCTCGATGTGATCTCCAAGGTGCCATTTTTTCTATGGACCATTCACGTTCAGAACATGATGCTTTGGTCTATGGTCTGGGAGGTCCTGATTGTATTTACCCTGATGATGCTGCGGTTGAAGAAGATGTATGAGCAGCACAATGCCATGTTGATGGAACTGGGTAAGAAGCAGGAAGAAGACACCAAGCTCTTGATGGCGACGGTGGAACAGGAGCGGAAGCGGATAGCCCAAGAACTGCACGACAGCTCTGGAGTCCAGTTGTCAGCCATCCGAATGAAACTGACCCATCTTGAGGATCATCTGGATAGTCCAAAGGCTGCTGAGGATATCCAAAGATTGATGCAGGATGTCGATCGGGTCAATGCTGATATCCGGACCATTTCGCATAATCTGATGCCTATTTCGCTCAGTAAACTGGGCTTGAAATCCGCCATTCAGGAACTGGTCAACCATATCAAATCGAGCTACCCGAATATCAAGTTCAACCTTTACCAGCAATATGATTCCAAAAACCTATCGGCCAGCATGGAAGTCCATATCTATAGGATCATCCAAGAGTTGCTAAACAACATGGTAAAGCATGCCCAGCCATCGGAAATCAATATTCAGTTGATCGATAATGAATCGGAGTTGATCATCAGTCTGGAGGATAATGGGAAAGGATTTATTTATGAACCTGAAAATACGTTAGGGTTAGGTCTAAAGAGTATATTGACCCGATCCCAGTTAATTGGAGGAAAGTTTGAAGTAGACAGCAAATTGGATGCAGGTTCGTTTTTTTCAATTACCCTGCCTCTCAAAAGCTAAAGAAGTTGATTCTTATTGGCAAAGGTGATCAGTTCTGTTATTTTCTTGACCCCACATTTTGCCATGATGTTTTTTCGGTGGGTATCTACGGTATTGGCACTGATAAAGAGTTGATCGGCTATCTTGCTGCTCGGTTTACCCTCAGCGATCAATTTCAAGATTTCAATTTCACGATTCGATAGATTGAAAGCATCTTTATTGCTGGTTTGTTCGACTTTATTATGCTCCTCATTCATTAAAAATGCTTCAACGACCTTGTTCTGTACCTGTTGGTCCAGATGCCTCTTCCTTTCATTAACGGCAACGATAGCTTTGATCAATTCATCTTTTGCTATGTTTTTCAGAACATAGCCTAAAGCTCCTTTTCGTAACGCTTCACGAATAAGTTCGGTGTCATCATAACCAGTCAGCATCAGTATTTTCTGGTCTGGATTGCTTTCCAGTACCACTTCAATACATTGCATACCATCCATATGGGGCATGTTGAAGTCCATTAAGATGACATCGGGTTTGTAGGTGTCGATGGCATGCAAAAGCTCCTTGGTATCTGTGCAAGCATTGATTTCGCCAAATTTCGGGTGTCCGCTGAGGATCATGATCAAGCCATCCACGATAATCTGTTGGTCCTCGACAATAAGCAAGTTTATCGGCTTAAAAGGGATACTTTCTTCCATAGGGTGCATTTTTTTGCTTATAACAATATACTAAAATATCCTTAACTACTAACAGTCAATTCTTTGAAATCAAATAGCCTTAAATTTTTCAGATTTTTTGTATCTTGATGAAATGTAAATAATACTTTTATTACACACCTAATTTTTTAAAACCTAAAACAACAACAATAAATGAAAAGAAAAGATTTTCTCAAGAGTGCCGGCGTGCTCGCCGCCTCGACTTTGCTTTTTAGAACGGAAGCTTTCGCTAATCAGAATACCCCTTTGCGTATAGGTTTAATCGGTACAAACGGCATGGGTTGGTCCAATCTGAATGCGATATTAAAAATAAATAATGTTACCTGTACTGCTTTATGTGATGTCGATGAAAATGTGCTGAACAAAAGATCCTCGGAACTGGAACAAAAAAACATCAAGGTCAAAAAATATATTGAATATAAGGATCTATTGAAAGATCCTAATGTAGACGCTGTCATCGTTGGAACGCCCGATCATTGGCATTGCATGATGATGGTCGATGCAGTAAAGGCAGGTAAGCATGTGTACGTGGAGAAGCCTTTGGGGAATTCCATCAAAGAGTGTGAAGTGATGTTGGCAGCGGACAAAAAGTACGATAAGATTGTACAGGTAGGACAATGGCAACGTAGTCAGCAGCACTTTAGAGATGCGATGGACTTTGTGCACAGTGGCAAATTAGGGAAAATTAGGTCTGTCAAGGCTTGGGCTTATCAGGGTTGGATGAAGAGTATCCCTGTAAAGCCAGATTCTGCTCCTCCAGCTGGAGTGCACTATGATAAATGGTTAGGTCCGGCAACAAAGCGGCCATTCAATCCTAATCGCTTCCATTTTGATTTCAGGTGGTTCTGGGATTATGCAGGTGGCCTGATGACTGATTGGGGTGTGCATATGTTGGACTTTGCCTTGATCGGTATGAAAGTGTCTAACCCTAACTCCATCATGGCAACAGGCGGTAAGTTTGCTTATCCAGATGATGCCGCTGAAACACCGGACTCCCTAACTACTGTATTCGCATTTGACGACTTTTACCTGCAATGGGAACAAGCGACAGGTATTGATTTAGGTCCTTATGGAAAAGATCATGGCGTTTCGTTTATTGGGAACAATGGTACCTTGGTGGTGAATAGAGGTGGCTGGGAAGTCATTCCGGAGAAAGGTAGGATGGAAGCAGTGCCACATCAACCTTCAAAAGATAATGGTTTGGAGAAACATATGGAGAACTTTGTGACCGCAATCCGCACAAAGGACAAGAGCATCTTACATGCTCCTGTGGAAGCTGGAGCTCATATTGCTATCTTGTCCCAAATGGGGAATATTGCCTACAGAATTGGTAAGAAGCTCTATTGGGATAAGGATAAGGCGAAATTTACGGATGAAGAAGCGAATGGCTATCTAGCAGCGAAATACAATAACGGGTATCAAATCCCGAAGGTATAGAAATATGAAAAAAGCCGGTTCAAGCCGGCTTTTTTATTGATCTATTAATTAATCTTCCTTCAACCTATGGATAGGATTACCTCTTCCGTTTCTATATAAGATGAAGAGGATTAATCCAGCCAATAATGCCAAAAGCAGAAGGATTGGTAATAGGTAGTTCCAGGCAGAAATCTGAATTCTAAATTCGTAATTGGTTAACCATTTCTTCATCATAAAGAAACTGATAGGAACTGCCGTCAGGACAGATGCTATAAACAACAGGTAATATTCTTTTGAAAATAAGACCAGCAGATCTGATAGTTTTGCGCCCAATATTTTTCGCATGCCTACTTCCTTACTTCTCGCACTGATTGATAAGGAGACCAAACCGATAATGCCTAAGCAAACGATAATTAAAGTAATAACCGTAGCTGAAATGGAAGCTCTGTACAACTGCAGTTCGGTTTCATACATTTTCCGGATATTTTCTTCCATGAAATGGTATTCAAATGGAGCATCGGGCATTAGGAAATGCCATTTCTTCTCAATGTTTTGAATAGAATTTGAAATGGAACCTGGTTTCATTCGGATATTGAAATAGCGATAATAATTATTCTGGGCCACATTCAGCCAGATAATTGCAGTATTTGGATTGTGCATGGAGTTGGGAATGAAATTTTCAGTAATCCCAACGACTTTTATCGGGTCATTTGATCCATTGATTCTTAAATTCCGGCCGATTATATCATCAGCATGCTCATACCCTAAAACATTCATCGCTTTTCGATTGATTACCACCTCTTGAGGGGCCATGGAATCTACCAAGTTGGAGCTAAAGAATTGACCTGCCAGCATCGGGATTTGATAGGTGTCAGCAAATTTGGAATCTGAAATAATCATTTGAGAATTGATTGGTTCATCAGACTTATCCATCAATGCAATTTCTGCCTTCCCAACTATATTATTTGGGGTTTCATAGGATAAGCTGATATCTTCAATTTCATTTAGTTTTTCCAATTCCTGCTGGATAGTTTGGGTTTTCCGAACACCTTCAGGGCTCCAATCTCGAGTCGTCTGGACCGTGAGGATATATTCTTTATTATATCCCAAATCGCTATTGACAAATAAGTGGATCTGTCTGGCAATGATTATGGTGGAAGTCAAAATGACTATTGCTGTAGTAAACTGAAGGAACAGCAAAGCTTTTCGAATGCTGTGTTTGTTTTTTACTTTGTCAAACTGAAGCTTTACTGAATTTAACAAGCTGTTTCTTGAAAGTTTGATAGCAGGGTATAGGCCTGAAATTAACCCGATCAAAATCGAAAATAACAAAATACCCAAATAGAAATAATAGGGCAATTCTGTTAATTGCGGTAGCCTGCGCATGAATATATTTTCAAAAAGTGGTTTGGCTAGGATATACAATGGAAGGCAGATCAATAAAATCAAACATAGTAGAATTACATATTCCGTTAGCAATAAAGATGCTATCTGATTGGATTGGGCTCCCATTATTTTCCTGATTCCAATTTCTTTTAAACGACCTATATTTTGACCAAGATTAAAATTGATAAAATTAATGATTGCCATCAATAGGATGAACCCAGCAATGTAAAGCAGGATATCAATCATTTTTTGAATAGCTCCATCATTGCTTTCCAGGTAATAGGACTTCAGCGGTTTTAGATCCGGACTATAATTGTCTGCAAAAGTCTTGTCAGTATGTTTGCTGACTAAGGTTTTTATAGCTGTAGTGAGCTGCCCTGGAGATACGTTTTGCTGTAATTCCAAGAAACCAATGATGTATGGATTTTCCCAGTTATCAATGTCCCTTCCAAAGTATTTCTCAGAAGCAATAGGAAGAAAGAAATCACTGCGTAGGGCAGGGGTTAATTCAAGGACTGAGTTTTGATAACTTGGTTTGATTATCCCAGTTATCATAAAATCATGCTTTTCCCCATTGAAGTTTCTAATGGATAATTGTTCACCAAGGGCATCGGTTCTGCCGAAGTATTTAATGGCGGCTGCTTCCGTTATGACCAATGAAAAAGGGTCTTTTAAAGCCGTATTAATATCTCCTGCATGGAGCTCAAATCCAAACATGGCTAATAAGCTTGGGTCGCCCAAACTTGCCCCTTCTTCAAACTTATCTGTACCATTGGACACAATACAAGTCAGGCCGTCGAGTCTGTAGTAATTCTTAACAAGTTGAGGATACTCCTCAGCCAGTGCTTTCGGAAGTGCACCCACAGTGGTGATGTCTAATCCTAAACCCTCCTTTTTATATGAACTCTGCAATAGATATTGCTGATCCTTGTTTTTTAGATGTGCATTCACCTGCTTTGCATCCCAGATATAGGCACCGACGATCATGATGAAAGTAATGCCACAGATCAATCCGATTAAATTGATGATGTTCTGAAGTTTTTTCTTACTGATATTTCGCCAAGCAATTTTTATATAGCTCCAATTCATTGTTAAGATTTTAGCAGATGCAGTTGTGTTCTATAGATATGGATAACAGCTTGCAATTTTATTGCCATTGCATCAATTGGGTTATAATCAATTAATTGTGATTTGATTAGTCCTTAAGTTGTTCATTTTCGGACATTATTTGTTCGATAATGAACGGAAATAAAAAAGCGGAGAAGGAATAATCCTCTCCGCTCCTGAAATTACCACTGAATCATTTACTATAATTTCTTGTTTTCTACATCCCACCATAACCGAGTTCCGCCATTGTCTGGCCCTCCCAGCATTTTCACGGCCTCATTTACTGCTGCACTATTGCTGTTGTATTCTCTTTCCGGATACGGCATCCTTCTTATTCCTGGGACTGTTGGGATCGTGTTGTTACTGTAGTTGACCACCACTGGGAACAAGATCGGATATCCCGAACGGCGGTACTCTGCCCAAGCTTCATCTCCGTCAGGGAACATGGAAATCCATTTCTGTGTAATGATCCTTTCCAATTTCCTGTCCTTGCTATCGCCTTCATTCCAAGCAATGCTGATGGTGCTCAAATATGGAGAGCCAGCCTTGATATCGTTCTGTCCGGCCTTGATTGCTTTTGGATCGATGTAAGGCATAGGTTTGTCGGTAGCATTGTTTTTGTAAGCTGTTGCCTGTGCGCCCAAACCGTACATTTCAAATGATCTTTCAATCCCAGTTTCATAGTTGGTTTTGGCATTGCCTGCATTGCTCCAGCCTCTCAATGCCGCTTCTGCCTTTAAGAACCAACTCTCAGAGGATACCATTAGTTGCATCTTATTTGGTAATGGCTGTAATTTTGAATAGTTATCATATCGGCTCTTTGCATCTATGTCAATTCCGGTACGGATTCCTTTAAATTGTCCTTTGACCGCTGGGTCCGTAGCAGGTTGGAACAATTTTCCTAGACGCGGGTCTTTATAACCGCCCAGAAATGTTTCTATGCTGGCATGCATCCGTGTATCACTCCATGTGGTCGTAATGATGTTCAATGGATGGTCCGTACTTAATTTGATAAAGCAGTTATCTGCTGTGGCTTCCAATAAACCTCCGTTTTCAGGGTTCAAGGCTTTTTCACCTTCAGTTTTAGCCAATGCAGCATCCTTGAATGCGATACGAAGCGCAAGTCTTAATCGTAGGGTGTTGGCAATTCGCAACCAGCGATCGTAATTATTATCTGTGTAAGCCAAGTCAGACTTTTTCATGGCCGCAGACACCTCTTTGCCTTTGTAGGTTTTTAGTATTGTCGTAGCGGTATCCAGATCTTTAAAAAAGTTTTTATAGGCATCCTGCTGATTGTCATAATGGATCTGATCATTCTCATCTGGCGCATTGTATTTACTGTAGATGATAGGTCCAACCTTATCGGAGGTACGATGCATGGCAGACACTTTCAATATTTTGGCAAAGGCAAAAATGTCTTTCATTTTTTCGTCGTTCCTGGTCAGTAACTCTACTCTCGATAAGGGATTCATCGCTCGGATATACCGGTCAACCCATAAGGAAGAATACCAACCTGGCACTAAACTATAGGTCAGGTTGTTGGCATTCCCAACAAAGGGCGCCTCAGCCCCAAAATAGCCGCCATAGGCATCGCTGGTCAAGTTGTTTGAAACTTGATACTCACCTACATTTTCAGAAAGAATAGCTCGTTGTCCTTGTGCAAGGAATGAAGCGACCAAGGCAAAGTCTCCCATGGCTTCTTCATCCGTTACCCCAGCAGGGTTCGTGTTTAATTCCGTAAAGTCTTTGGTGCAGCTCATCGTCAGGAAAAGGCTGCTCAATAATATTCCTGACAGTTTATAATATGATTTTAATGTCTTCATTTCTTTTCTCTTGGTTATTAAAAGGATACTTTAAGGTTCAATCCATAACTGCGGGTAGCAGGTAAGGCAAAACTATCATAGCCCTGTCCTCCTACACCGGTTGTGGTGTTGAGCTCGGGATCGTATGGTGCGTCATTACGGAAGAAAAACAAGTTTCTGCCCGTCAATGATATGGACGCGCTCTTTACACCTTTCCATTTGATAGGAAGACCATAACTCAATGAAATCTCACGCATCCGGATATTTGTTGCATCATACACCTGGCCTTCGATAATCCCATCTCTGTTTCCCACCGCGCTATAGTAGGCCTGTGCTGGGATTTTACCTGACCAAGGGGTACCGTCCAGTTTAACGGCAGGGATATCCAACCCTCCTGCGTCCCTTGCTGCAGCACTAACCTCACTGACACCGAAGGAGTTCAAATAACCATCGGTCACTGAGATGACCTGACCTCCAAATCGGGCATCTATCGTAAAGCTTAAACCGAATTTTCCGTAATTGATGGTATTGTTCCAGCCAACTATGGATTTAGGATTGTTATTTCCAATATATCCTTCCGGTCCAATCTGCGGCCTTCCGGTATCATCAACCACCATCACCCCATTCTCATCACGCAAGAAGGTCCTTGCCCAGAAATCTCCAAATGATCCATTTAAACGAAGCACATTGAAATTGCCGCCTACAGAATAACGTTCGCCTAGTTTGGGTGCCAGTTCCAGGATCTTATTGCGATTTGCCGTGAAGTTCACAGACGTATTCCAACTGAAGTTATCCTTCTTGATTGCATCAACACCCAAGGCTGCCTCAATACCCTTGTTCTGTACATTTCCGGCATTTAGGAAAACGGTCGTGAATACCTGTCCAACTGGGGCTTCGTATGAGAAATATTGATCCTTTGTGTTTGTTTTGTAAAGGGCCAAATCAAAATTGATGCGGTCGTTCCAAAACCTTCCCTCATAGCCCACTTCATAACTTCTGCTGATCTCCGGACGCAAAGGTAATCCTTGGTAAGGCCCTGAAACATTTGCGTTCAAAATACCGGTTGCCAGGCTGTTTGTCGGGATAGTACTGTAAATTCCGACATCATTTCCTACTTCCGCCATGGTCAACCTTAATTTACTGTAGGTAATAAAACTTGGCATTTTGATCATGTCCGAAAGCACTGCCGATAAACCTGCTGACCAATAGAAGTATCCTTTTTTCTCCTGCGGAGTATTGGCTAGGGTTGAAGCCCAATCGTTACGTGCCGTTAAATCCAAGAATATCCTGTCCTTATAGCCCAAGTTGGTCGACGCGAATACCGATTGCAACTGGCGCCTGCTGATGGATTCATTTAATACATTGATTGGCGCATCCCTGTAAATATTGCTCAATAAAAACTTATTGGCCACAGCTAGTTTTAACTGATCAAGGTTCCAACCTGTGGATCTAGTATCATTGATTGAAGTTCCAGCTGTAAAGTTCAGGTCCCAATCCTCGGCAAATGTTTTGTTACCGATGAAGAGTAAATCACCATATAAAGCGGTACTTTCAGTCTGGTCACGGGTATATCGACCATTATCATCTAAAACACCTTCTATTTTCTCTCCAGAAAGAACACCTTGCGTACCGGCATAGACATGTCTTTCCCATTTATCCCATCGCTTGTTCAGTGTACCTCTTGCACTGACTGATAACCAATCGTTGATGGTATATTTCAATTGCCCTTGGGCAATGATATTGTCACGCAATTGGAATGTTGGGTTGCGGTTCAATACCCAAAATGGATTCTGTGAATGGTGTGTACCCGTCAAACCTGCATCTGCATTGATATTCCACCAATCCTGCAGGTATAGATTCCGCGTAGGGGATAGGTACTCATAATTGTTTTTGTATTTATCAAAATCCAAACCTCTTGGGAACAGATAAAGACCGGCAATCGGGCTAAAGTACAAGCCAGATGTTGGACGGTTGTGGATATCCTGTCTAGAGTACATCATACTACCGTCGAAGGTTAGTTTATTATCGAAAAAATTAGTGGAATTTCTAAAGGTTGCTGAATGCTGATTAAACGAATTGGTTGGCAATATACCTTTGTTGGTGGTATTGCCATAAGAGAAATAGTTCTGCATCTTTTCAGTTCCTCCGCTCAAGGAAACGGTATTGATCAAAGTTGTTCCAGTATTATAGAATCCATCTACAGGATCTTGGAATGAACCTTTCTCACCCCAGCTCTCTTCTGATCCCTCTGTTGTCTGGCCATAGCGGTATTGTAACTTCGGAAGGTAGAAGGCTTGGTCAGCGGTAATGCTTGAGGATACATCGATTTTCAGATTACCTTCAGCACCTTTTTTGGTGGTGATCATGATGGCACCATTTGCACCTTGGCTACCGTAAAGGGCAGAGGCAGAGGCTCCTTTCAAGACGTTGATGCTCAGGATATCATCTGCATTCAGGGTACTCAGGATATCTCCACGGTCTGGCCCGCCACCAAATGCTCCTTCAGATCCCGATCCACCTGTATTGGTAATCGGCAAACCATCGATCACATAAAGTGGCTGGTTGTTCCGGTTGGATTTAAAACCGCGAAGGACGATATTGACCGAACCTCCGATACCCGAAGAACTTCGGTTGATCTGCATCCCAGAGACCTTCCCTGTCAAGTTATTCATCGGATTTGCATCCTTGACTTTGGTCAGGTCTTCCCCTTTAACCGTTTGGGTAGAGTAGGTTAAACTTTTTGATTTTCGCTGTACTCCCAAGGCCGTGACAACGACATCATCAATCCTTGCGGTCTGTGCGGTCATGGAAATGGAAATAACGGAGTCTGTTGCTGTTATAGCCTGTTTCACTGTGTTATAGCCTAACACACTGATGGTCAGGTTTACAGCGCCTGCAGGAATTTCTAAACTGAAAGCTCCGGAATCATCGGTTTGGGTTGCCTTTTTACTGGCGTCTAAACGGACTGTCGCGCCGACTATAGGTGATTTCGTCTGTTCGTCAACAACGTTTCCTTTTACTGTTCGATCCTGTCCATAAGATAATTGTATAGCAAATAGCCATAAAAATAGATGGGTTAGTGTTTTATACATAATATAAGTTTAAGTATGAGATATCATTGTAACGGCAATGATACAATTGATACAAAAACGAACATATTTTGGATATATTTTGTCTAATTATGTTAAATCTTATTGAATATAGGTGAATATCAGATGTTGGTAGTATTATATAATTGATAGTTAATCAATTAGAAAGATTTCTATTTTTTGAACTATTTTTATTCCATCTCATTTTTTATAGCCTATGCTTTTTGATGTTTAAAAATATTATCGATTGATGTAAAATTATTAACTATTATGGTATGAAATTTGGATGGTGATTTATTCATATTGAAGATAAAATAGAGAAAAGGCCAACTCTCTACTCCAAAAATTATACTTATTTTAACAATTAAATAATTCAATTATGTTAACAGCTGCTTGCCCCAAATTACCCATGCGCGTAAAGACCGTAACCAAAGACTTTTACGTTCAGCAATTAGGTTTTCAAGAAATTGGTTTTGCAAATTTTGAAAGCTATATGATCCTGAAAAAAGATGATGCAGAACTTCATTTCTTTATCTTTTTGGATCTTGTTCCCGAAGAAAATTATGGTCAGGTTTATATCCGTGTGAACCATATCGAAGAGCTTTACCAAGAATTGATTGACCGTGGCGTCAACATTCATCCTAATGGAAGCTTAACGGAAAAACCTTGGGGACAGAAAGAATTCGCTATCCTCGATCCTGACAGTAACCTAATTACCTTTGGGCAAGCTATTTAATCTGTTTTCATTTTTTACCAATTGGTAATTGAGGGCATCGGATTGTTCAGGTACTTTGTATTAATCAAATTTCAAAGTCATGAACAAATCAAAAGTATTATTGACAGGAGTGACCGGTTTCTTGGGTTCTCATACAGCTATTGAATTGCTCAACAGAGGATATCAGGTTACAGGGTCTCTACGGGACATGAAACGTGCAGACGCTATACAGCACGTAATCGCCAAACATACCCAGAGTATAAATAACCTATCTTTTGTACAGGCAGACCTGCTCGATAAAGGAGCATGGTTAAAAGCTTGCGAAAATCAGGATTTTGTCATCCATGCAGCTTCTCCATTCCCGCGAGAACTACCTAAGGATGAGCATGAATTAATCATCCCAGCAAAAGAGGGGACATTGAATGTTCTTCAAGCTGCCAAGCATAACCATGTAAAAAGAGTGGTTTTGGTATCCTCCATTTCCACAGTGGTATATGGAAAACAAACTGATGAAATGGACAGGGTTTTTACTGAGGAGCACTGGACCGATGAAAGCAATAAACAGGATACTGCTCCGTATATGAGGAGCAAGACCATTGCTGAAAAAGCTGCATGGAACTTTATCAAAGAAGAAGGCAAGGGGATGGAATTAGTCAGCATTCTTCCTGGTGCGATGTTAGGACCTGTGTTAGAGGAGGATTATGGTACCTCCGCCAATATTATCGTTAAGATCTTATCAGGTAGCATGCCTGCCATGCCAAAAATAGGATTTGAAATAGTTGATGTGCGTTCCGTTGCAAAATTATTGGTAGATGCGATGGAACTGGAAAATGCTGCTGGAAATAGATATATGGCAAGTGAAGGTCACATGTCGATGAAGGAGCTAGCTGAAGTCCTAAAAACCCATTTCCCTGACAGGAAAATCAGTACCGCCATCCTCCCTAATTTTTTGGCTAGAATAATGTCAATTTTTGAACCTGCCTTAAAACCTGTATTATTGGATTTGGGTTTAAAAAGAAAGGTAGATGCTTCCAAAGCCAAAAGGGAATTAGGTTGGAAAGGACATTCGATGGAGAAGGCCATTTTAGATTGTGCAAATAGTGTTATAGAACTAGGAATCGTTAAGTAAATGCAAAGGTTAAAATCCATATTGAGATTTGGGGCAATACTCTCTGATGCAGACATCGAGGTCATTGCCTCCAACTTCAAGCAGAAACAGTTAGCGGCGTCCGAATATTTCTTGGAAATAGGACAGATTGCTCACGAAATCGCTTTTATTGAATCCGGTATCGTCAGGATTTTTAAACCTGATCATGAAGGGAATGAAATCACCAAGTATTTCTTTAAGGAGAATCAATTCTTTGTTGATCTGGAAAGTTACTATTCCAGTATTCCGGCGAGTGAAGCTTTCCAGGCAGTGGTCGAAACAGAAATATATGCTATCCATAAGTTGGTTGTAGAAAGATTATGCCAAGAGATCCCCAATTTCTTTATCTTTCTCAAAACGATTACAGAAGCCACATTGTTGAATAAGATTAAAGACAATGATTTTTTAAATTTTGGCAATTCTAAAACCAAGTACCTTGAATTTGTTAAACGATATCCTCAACTAGCTTTACAGGTTCCGCAACAATATATCGCTTCCTACCTTAAAATCACCCCGCAATCCTTGAGCAGGATAAGACGCGAACTTGCCCAGCCAAAACAATAAATTCCGCTTAATCCTTCTGAAAATAGGATTGGTGTTTTTGTAAATCATTTATAAACAGTGTCGTTTAAATTTCTTTGCAATTAATAAAAGATAAATTTGTCTTTTATTAATTCAAGTCTTAACTTTGTTCAATTAAGTCATTGAATTGTTCAAATAAATCCAAGCGAGGGTAGGTTGCATTCCAGCAATACTTTTACGACTTCCTGAAAACTAACATTTTCATCAAATCGCGAATTCTTCAAATTCATTTTATTTAAGAATATGGCTTAATCTAAATTCAAAGATCATATCGAATTTAACATGAATTCTATTTTAACTCTTAATTTAATCCTTTCGGACGGTAATTCCGTCCAAGATTTACTCACACAATCCATTTTTTTCCATTCTAAGATCAGTCCGGTTGAGTTTTGGATAGGTTTTCTACTGCTAGTTTTCCTTTCCATCCTCATTGTGGTTCTCCTTTTGATCGATCGCATTAAACAGGTCAGCACCTTTCTCTTAAAAGAGAAATCCAAACGGAATGTTAATCTTTGGAAAAACTCACTCAAGAAAATGAACTCCAGCCAAATTGCGCGAATTATCAAGCAAAAGAGCAGGCAGGAGCTGAAATCTTGGTTACTGGCCTTTTTCCTCCTTGGAACATCCTTGTTCCCCCTGGAATCCTTAGCACAGACTGTTTCCATTGATGGTACCAGTGAATCCATCTGGTCTAAGGCAGGCGTTATTATCACCTTAGTGTTGCTCTTGATACCGACCATTTTCATTCTAGTTTTATTGTTCGTCAGAATCAATCGGAGGTTATCTAAGTTGAACATTAACGCTCAAAAAGAGGAAGCAAAAGTAATTGTCCAAGAATTGGAAAACAGGCCTTTAGCTGAGGTTGAAAATGAACTATTAGCCTTTCAGGAAGCTGCTGATTATAGATTGAAAGCTGATGTACTGTCTGGTTCCAATCAAGCGGAGGATCCCAAAGGGCTATTGTCCATCAATGAAAACCATGGAATCCCGATCGTATCCAAAAAGAAAAGATCAACCGATAGGACCAACTTTGACGTGGACCTATCCAAGATGGTCAACTGGTACTTGATATCGGCAACCGTTTGGTTGGTATTTGGAACCACCATCGGTGAATACCTCGGTTTTAAATTCGTCGCTCCAGACATGGAGAGTTTTAGCTGGCTTAGCTTCGGGAGGTTAAGGCCAGTCCATACCAATGCCGTCTTCTGGGGATGGGCATCCCTAGCCATGATCGGTTTAGGTTATTATGTGGTCCCAAGGGTCAGTAACACCAAACTCTATAGCTTAAAACTAGGCTGGTACAGCCTTGTTTTGATCAATGTCTGTGTGTTCGTGGGAACCATTTCCCTGATGGCAGGAATTAACAATAGCGGAGGCGAGTATAGGGAATATATCTGGCCTATTATGTTGCTGTTTGGAATTGCATTGGTTTTGACACTAATCAATTATTATAAAACCATTGCAAAAAGGACAACTCGGGAAATTTATATATCAAACTGGTATATAGTCGCTGCGGTAATCTTTACTATTGTGATTAGCCTAGCAGCCTATTTGCCTTTTTGGCAGAATGGCCTCGGAGAGACAATCATTCAAGGCTATTACATGCACCAAGGTGTCGGTATGTGGTTTATGCTTTTTTGTCTAGGCCTCGTGTACTATTTCCTTCCACAGCAACTCAATAGGCCTATTTATTCCTATAGTTTAGGGATTCTTGCGTTTTGGACACAGATTTTATTCTATACGCTGATCGGAAGCCACCACTTTGTGTTCAGCTCCATTCCCTGGTGGTTACAGACGGTTGCTATTGTCGGAAGTGCCGGTATGGCCATTCCCGTTATTGCCGGAACGACCAACTTCCTCATGACCTTTAAAGGATCCTGGTATAAATTGGGCGATAGTTATATCCTTCCATTTTTCTTGGTCGGCATCATCTTTTATTTCACCGGATCGATGCAAGGTACCGCCGAAGCCTTCCGCGAAACCAACTTGATCTGGCACTTTACTGACTTTACCGTTGCCCATTCCCACCTAACCATGTACGGCATTATCAGCTTTTTCTTGTGGGCATCCATATACACCATCGTACCGCGATTTACTGGAAGAGAGGCGCCCCAAATCAGTATTGGAGCCCATTTCTGGTTCGCTTTCATCGGAATGTTGATGTATACCGTACCATTGATGTATGGATCCACCCTGAAAGGAATTATGTGGTTAGAAGGCAAGCCATTTATCGATGGTGTGGCCTTTATGGCGCCTTACTGGTTATGGAGAGCCATCGGAGGTAGTCTGATGTGGCTGTCGCACCTCATTTTCGCCTATAACTTATATAAGATGATGGCTGATGTAAAAGAATTAGACATTGCTGAAGAAATTACAAGCCAATTTGAAAACCAATCAACTATTAAAGTTCAAAAATAAAATAAACGATCATGGAGTTTTTCGACGATCATAAGAAACTATTTATTACTGCAGCAATCTTCTTTATTGTATTGACGATTTTTGTTGCCATTCTTCCCGCATTGAACAACCAGTTGATAAATGCACCTCTACCTCAATCCGAACCGCTCTCACCAGATGCTGCTGCTGGCAAGTCTATATTTATTGCCAACGGCTGTGTGGCTTGCCATACTCAACAGGTCAGAAATGTAGATATGGATAAAGTTTTTGGTCAGCGACCAAGTGTAGCAGCTGATTATGCACATAATGAAAGACTGGATGTTTGGAGAAATACTGCAACATTGATGGGAACAGAACGAACTGGCCCCGACCTGACTGATGTAGGTAATCGCCAACCCAGCAAAGAATGGAATTTGGTCCACCTTTATAACCCTCGTATAGTGGTCAAGGAATCCATTATGCCCGCTTATCCCTTCCTGTTTGAATATAAATCCATACCAGACAAGGAAGATGTTGTGGTCAATATTCCCGAAGACTTTGCACCCAGTAATGGGAAGAAAGTCGTAGCAAGTAAAGAGGCTATGCAATTGATAGCCTATTTACAGTCCTTGAAACAAGTTAAACTGGAAGCTGATGTTCCAGAGTTTCTATATAAAAGAAAAGCTCAGGCCGCCGCTGGCCAAGGAACAGCCGAAGAAGAATTGGACGGCGAGGCCCTATATGTAGCACATTGTCAAGCATGCCACCAAGCTGATGGCAATGGGCTACCAGGAGCTTTTCCTCCCTTAAAGGGCAGTCCTGTCGTAACTGGCGATGATCTGGAGCTTTATATCGATATCATTATGAACGGTTATGATAGCAGACCTGATTATGGTGTGATGGCAGCGGTAGGAGTAAATGCTGGGTTTACTGAAAAAGAAGTAGCCGCCATTATCAATTATGAAAGGACCAGTTGGGGTAATAATGGTGAAAAAGTAAAAGCTGAAGATATCAAGCAAATCGTAGATTTTGTAAAGACTCAATCCAAATAATCATGAAAAAATTTCAATTGACACTGCTTTTTAGTACTTGCATTACCTTTTTGATGGCTTGCCCGGTATGTGAAAGAAATCAACCTAAAATTTTAAGAGGCTGGGTACATGGTACAGCTCCAAAAAGCAACCTCGAATACATCATGGTCATCGCTATCATCCTGATTTCATTGATCGCTTTGGGAATGTTCTTGAAAATGATCATCAAACCAGGGGAAAAACAGTCTGACCATATCAAAAGGTTTATTCTAAATTCTGATAACTATGAGCCAAAGAAGTAAAATATTTATTTTCATCGACGATGAAAAGATCCCAATAGCTGAAACATATAGTCCTGTTAATTTTGAACTGGATACTCGCAAACTAGTCGACGGAAAACACCAACTTCGAATTGTCAGCCAAGACCCTGGAGGAAAAGAAGGGGTAAGGATTATTCCTTTTGAAGTCCGAAACGGTCCAGCGATCGAAATTACCGGAATCAAAGAAAACGCCGTGATCGATGACTTGGTGCCCATCATGATCAACGCCTATGGGAAAGGAAATTCCGAAACCTTTATGATTGATGGAAGTGAAACTCCTCAGGGGATTCCTTGGTGGGTATGGATCATCATAATCGTTTTCATGGGCTGGGCCATGTACTATGTATTCATGTACCTGTATTTACCAACTTCGGTTAATTGAGTGTTAGCAGGTCAAGGCGTTCTTTTTCAAACTTTTTGGGCTTTGTGTCGTTAATTGGGTAAATGTTTATCCAGGATACTTACCCTAATGTCATGAAGAACGCCTTAAAACCTGCTATTTTTGTTTTACTGTCCTTGTTTGTCCAGTATAGCATTGCTCAAAACAATAAACAGCCCAATATTATCTTGATCCTTGCAGATGATCTTGGAATAGGCGATTTAAGTTCTTACCATGAGCGATATGAAACGCCAAATCTCGATAAATTGAGTAAAGAAGGGATTCGATTCAACAACTATTACAGTGCTTCCCCAATTTGCTCCCCATCCCGTGCTGGCCTACTGACCGGTCAGCGTCCTGCGAAACTCCATTTTACAACCTTTCTGAATACCCGTGAAGACAACAGGAAAAAAGAACAGGTAGACTTTCTTGACCCTGATATGCTGACCATGGCCGATATGCTAAAAGCTGAGGGCTATAAGACAGCACATTTTGGTAAATGGCATCTCGGTGGTGGTCGCGACGTAACCGACGCGCCTAACTTCGATCAATACGGTTTTGATGCTTGGGCAGGAACTTATGAAAGCCCCGATCCCGACCCAGCAATCACCGCAACGGATTGGATTTGGTCGGACCAGGACAGTGTGAAAAGATGGAACCGGACAAAATACTTTGTGGACAAAACCCTTGATTTCTTGCAAAAGAATCGAGATAAACCTTGCTTTATCAATATTTGGACAGACGATGTGCATACTCCTTGGATTGCAGGTGATGATGAAACCGGAAAGTTTGATTGGAAACCCCAGGAGGAGAGAAGCTTTAAGTTTGTCCTCAAAGAATATGATCGAGAAATAGGAAGATTAATGGAAGGCTTGAAAGAGATGGGGCTGGATGAAAATACCTTGGTCATTTTTATCAGCGATAATGGCCCATTGCCTAATTTCAGACAGGACCGTTCAGCAGGGCTGCGAGGTAGTAAACTCTCCTTATATGAAGGCGGAATCCGGATGCCCTTGTTGATGAGGTGGCCAGCAAGGATTAAAGCCGGAAAGGTAGATGATCAGACCATTATCTCCGCACTTGATTTGTTCCCAAGTTTAGCTAAGTTGGCAGAAGCTCCGCTGAAGAATACCAAGAGGCTTGATGGTCAAGATCTCAGCGGTGCAATCCTTGGAAATCCCATTACCCGAAACAAACCGCTCATCTGGGAATATGGAAGGAATGATTCAACCGTATTCAGCTTCCCCAAGAAAATAAACCGTAGCCCAGCTCTGGCAATCCGAGATCAGGAATGGAAATTTATGATGAATCAAGATGGTAGTGACCCCGAACTGTACAACCTCAAATCCGATCCCAACGAAAGTGTAAATCTTGCTGATGAAAGAAAACATCTCGTGAAAAAATATAGCAAGGCTTTGATGAAATGGTGGAAAGACTTGCCCACATTTAAGAAAATGGAATAATTTGCTGGAAGGATATTGGTTATAATTTTAACTTGTTACAATTGCTTATTGAAAAACATTTATTAAGCTTAATTAATGTTTATATTTTAATTATTTTGATATTTTAAACCTTGAAAATTGCTATTATTTTCTTAGGGGAATATATTTCAAATTTAAATTGGTTGCCTGAAAAAATGATTTTGTATTTAGGTTGGATTCTCCTATTTTTCTCCCAATCTAATTAAAAACTATTAAATTATGAACGTGAAATAAGCTATCCTAACTCCGAACACCTATTACAAACAGAACCTTTATTAAAGCCTTTTAGGCAATCTTTTTATTCTCAATTATTACTATAATGACTCAAAAAAATCGTGTTTTTTTTGGGGCAAAATCCTTGTCGTTGCTTGCGATGTGCTTATTGATGAGCTCACCGGAAGTCTTCGCCGAAAAAGGAAATTTTGCCCATTCAGCTGTTGCTGTTCGGCAACAAAGTATTTCAGGATCTGTTAAAGATGATGCGGGGAACCCTATTGTAGGTGCTACAGTGCTCGTTAAAGGGACAACAAGAGCAACTAGTACCGATGCCAAGGGAGAATTTTCGATCACTGCCAATAATGGTGACATCATTATTATCCGAAACCTAGGTTATCTGACCCAAGAAGTTACGGTATCAAATGCCCAAAATATCAATATTTCCCTAGCACCTGATAATGCTAATATTGATGAGGTAGTGGTAGTGGGATACGGTACCCAAAAACGTGCTAATATTACTTCGGCAATCTCCACCGTAAATGGTGATGCACTAAAAAATGTCTCTCCTTCCAACCTTTCCAATGCCATCGCCGGTCGTGCACCTGGTGTTAAGGTAACTGGAACATCTGGCCTTTCGGGAGCTACCTCTAAAATCAGATTTAGAGGTAGTTTTGCTGAACCTTTGTTCGTTATTGATGGAATTGTACGCGATAAAGCCGCATTCGACGCTCTAGAGGCCAATGAGGTGGATCAGATGTCTTTCTTAAAGGATGCTGGTGCAGCTGCGGTTTATGGTACCCGTGCGGGTAATGGTGTTGTAATTGTGACCACTAAAAAAGGAACGGTTAAAAAGCCTGAATTCAATATCCAAAGCAATGTGGCCATCAGTAACCCGACGATGACACCGCTGGCCGATTTAACTACCGCTACAGATGAATTAACCTATCAAAATAGGGTTGCCGAATTTCAAGGTTTACCAATCCCCAATGGTGAGGAGGAATTTGCTTACTTCAAGGATAAAAGTTATAGTGTAAACGATGTGATCTGGAGAAATCCTGTCAGCCATAGGCAGTCAATTTCCGTTTCTGGAGGTAGTGATAAAATTACCTATTACAATTTGCTGAGCTTTAGAAATGAAAATGGTTCCTATAAATCGGTAGACCATCAGAAATTCAATTTAAGGTCCAATGTTTCAGCGAATATTACCGATGCCTTCAGTATCGATATGAATATTTCTGCAAACCAGCAGAACTCCAATCGTTTCTATTGGCCTTTCAGTACCTCATCAAATGATGATGATTTTGATGTTTCCGATTTTTATCGCGTAACTTTCAACTGGCCAAAAATGTATCCCTTCTATTTGACCCAAGATGGTACACCTAGTAATGAACCAACGGAATATCCGGTACAGACGCCAATGGGTAGCTGGCAGGCTTGGAACGTAATCGATCAGGTGATCGGCGATCGTTATATCGATCGTAAGGTGAGGCAGATCAACCCAATTCTTTCCTTGAACCTGAAACTGGATAAACTGGTTCCTGGTCTATCAACGAAATTTGTTGGTAGCTATATCGCTGAAGATTATCTGCGTAAGCGCTATATGAGTTTCCAAAAGAACTATACTTTCACTTCTTTGGATCCAGATGGAAACCCTTTTATCCCTGCGCCACCTTCGGAAGATAGGATAAACGTCTTCACCTTCAGTCAGCAAAATCCATTTATGGATTATTATACCCAACGTAAATGGGAATACCAGATGAACTTCTTCATCAATTATATGCAGACTTTTGGAAAGCATGATGTAGGTGCGACTTTGGTATTTGAACAAGGTGAAAAAGGATACACCAATATCACCTCCACTGCACAAAGCCCAATCACTGCACTGGATCAAATGCATGTCTACCCAACTGACCGCAATTTTAGGTATACCAATGGTCTGGAAGGAATTGATGCAAGGCAATCCATTATTGGTCGTTTCAACTATGCTTATGGTAGTAAATACTTAGCTGAAGCTTCTTTCCGTTATGACGGAGCGGCTTTGTTTCCTGAGCAAAAAAGATTCGGTTTCTTCCCTTCGATTTCTGCAGCATGGAGAATTTCTGAAGAAGAGTTCTTCGCTGGAATCAAGGATAAATTCTCCGACTTGAAACTTCGATTTGCTTATGGTGCTACCGGTAACTATTTGGATGTGAATGGAAATGCAATCAATCCATTCTCTTTTGCTGAGAAATATGCAACGACTACTGGTTTTATATTCGGTGATCGATACTACAATGGTTTGGCTTATGGCTCAACCCCTAACCCCAACATTACCTGGACAAGGTCAGAAAGCTACAACTTAGGTTTGGATTACGGATTCATCAACAACAAATTGAATGGTTCCATTGAGGTCTTCAAACGTGCTGAAACTAATATCTTAGGTCCTAGAACCGTATTGTTGCCGGATACTTATGGTCGCGCCTTGGCGCCTGAAAACTATGCTGCGAGAAGCTATAAAGGTGGTGAGGTTTCTGTAAACTGGAATGACAGAATAGGCGAGGTTGCTTATGGCATTTCTGGAAATTTAGGATATGCCGTTGATCAATGGGATATTTTCGATGAACCTGCTGCTTATGCAGAAGGCGGACTTGAACATTTCAGATCCAGGATCGGTAGACCTAACAACGTAATCTATGGATTAAATTCATTAGGGTTGGTGCGTACGCAAGCCCAATTGGATGATTTATTGGCCAAGGGATTCAAAACTTATGGGAGGGATCCTTATTTAGGAATGATCTTATATGAAGATATCCGTGGACAGGGTTATTCTGATACCCCAGATGGAAAGATCGATGGAAATGACGTTACCTTATTGTCGACCAACAATTCTCCAAGATGGGATTATGGATTAGGTTTGAACGCTTCATGGAAAGGAATTTCCATCAATGCCCTGTTCCAAGGGGTGTTTAATTACGACCGTATGATCTCCAATCAAGAGGGTGGCGGTATGCGTCAACATGGTGGAACTTTCCGTCCTTATTACCCGATTTGGGCAGATGATGTATGGACTCCAGAAAATCCAAATGCACAGTATCCGAGACCTATCGGTTATAACTGGGCAGAGTCGGGTACGAACCCTTCTAGCTTTTGGATGCGTAGCGGAGCCTTCTTCAGATTGAAAGACCTCAATGTTGCTTACCAATTGCCAACGAGCTTCACTGAAAAAATCAAAATGAACAGTATCAATTTGTTCTTCAATGGTACTAACCTTTTTGTTTTCTCACCAATGACCGAGTTTCATGATCCTGAACAATTGAATTATGACTCATACCCATTAATGAAAACATTCACCTTTGGCTTGGACATTAAATTTTAACCGGAACTGAATCATGAAAAAAATATTATTAGTAGCACTAGGACTATCAACCATTTTTACTTCCTGTAAAAATGTGTTGGATATCGAAGATCTCCAATCCTTGGATGAAGAAAAGGTTTGGAAAGACCCGAATTTAGTTAACGCATACATGGCAAACCTTTATACCGTTTTTGGTAATTGGAGTGCCGGTGCAGATGTATATAGTGAACAATTGGTGGGTGTTCCTTTCCAATTGAATACCATATCGCCGACTGCAGGCGGTTTCAAAACATGGGACTATACCAATATCCGTAAGATCAATACCGCAATCCAAAAAGTTCAGGAAAGCAGCAGCTTGAGTCAAGAGGTGAAAAACAGCACCTTGGGTGAAGCTTATTTCTTAAGGGCATTTGTTTACTTTGATATGGTCAGGCTTTATGGCGGTATTCCTTACATAACCGTACCGCAGGACCAAGCGACAGATGATTTAAATTCGCCGAGAAATTCCACAAAAGAGTCTTTCGAGCTTTTGGTAAAAGATTTAGATGAAGCCATTAAATTGCTTCCTCAAACGATCGAAAAATCATCATCAAACTATGGTAGAATTGATGGTAACTTTGCTGCGGCCTTTAAAGCAAAAGTATTGCTTTACAAAGCTTCCCCTCAATTCAACCCTTCCAATCCCTATAATAATGCATATTGGAAAGAAGCCAATGCAGCCAATAAAGCTGCTTATGACCAATTGATCAAAAACAATTATGCCCTGACACCTGATTATGCAAACATCACCCTGCAAGAAAAAGGTCCAGAGGTCGTATTCGCAGTAATCAATACCTATCCTAATAAGGTTGCTGCTTGGGATTATGGTGTGCGTCCAGGTTCAGAAAGCCGTGGCCCTGCCGGGTCGGTTCCAACCTGGGATTTTGTAAAAGAATTCCCGATGAAAGATGGTAAGCTCTATTCAGATCCTTCCGGCAAATACTTTAAATCGGATGATGATTTCTTGCAATCCTATTGGATGAATAGAGATCCAAGATTTGAAAAATCCATTGTTTGGAACGGCAAGTTGTATGAAGTTTCTGGAAAAGCTGGCAAACGCCAATATACCTCCCTAGGTATTGCTGATGCCCTTGACAACTTTGGTATCAATCCTGCTGCAGGTATCAACTCAACAAATCAAGACCGTTACAGTGGATTCTTTATCTTAAAGAACAGTAAACTGTCCCTAAAACAAACGGAAGTGGAAACCCAATACGATGTAGATTTTGTATTGATGCGTCTGGCGGAAGTGATGTTGAACTATGCAGAAACTGCTAACGAAACCGGTGATCTAGGTACAGCACAGGATATGTTGAGCCAATTGAGGAAACGTGCCGGAATCGAGGCTGGTACCGATGGAAAATACGGTATCACTGCGACTAACCGCGATCAAATGCGCGAAGCTATCTTGGCAGAAAGAAACATTGAACTTTGTTTCGAAGGACACCGTTTCTGGGATCTGAGAAGAAGCCGGAAATTGAATACCTTAGATAAAGGAACCAAATTTGGTGTAGAAGCCATCGCTATCGAAGCAAATGGAGCTGAAATGGATATCAAACAGGCAAATACCTTGGCCAAAACTTATCAGTTGAAGGAAGCTAATTTCAAGTACAGCATTCTTCAAGTTCCGAAAAATGGAGTTAAGGTTAGTGAAGTACCTGATACGTATTATTTCTTCCCAATCCAACAATCTATTATTGACAGAAACCCTAAGGTGCTGCAAAATAAAGACTGGGGTGGGGAGTTCAATCCTAGCATGGAATAAGGAAATCATTTATTGGAGAAAGGGCTGCCCATTTGGGTAGCCCTTTCTTTATTGGTTGATTTTATTAGAAATTATCATCCTATTTTATGGTTTTTATTTTGACCTGATTCGAGAATCATTCGAGACATATTCGAGAATAATTCTATCCAGTTCGAAACTTTTGGAACTTGCCCCGAATATGTCTCGAATAAGGCCTAGTTTTCCTTCAGATTTATTCAGGTTGATTCATCCTGTAAAATTAAATTTTGCTCATTAGGATTAGGTTAATAAATAACTTTTAGAGCCAAAGTTTTTAGTTTATGCAAAAATTACTTTCAACAAGTTGTTGATTAATAGATTATTTATTTTGGACTTGGTTAATTTCTTAGTAGATTTAATTATGCCAATTGAACTGAAACACCTCTGGCAATTTTATAAGCCAATTCTATTCATCAACCTGGTGTTGAGTCTTGCAATGAGCATTCAATATTTTGGCTACTTTCCCTTTGTGTTTATGACCGTTGGCTACTTAGCCTCGGCGGCATTGGTTCGATTTTTTGAAGGCAATACCAAATACCTGTTTTTTAATCTGGGATTATCCCGCAAGCACTTGGTCGTATATACCTTCCTAGCCAATCTTTTGATTTCCTTCCTCCTCATTATCATCATGCATTATGGATACAAAGGATAAAGAATTATTTGTGGACTCGGTGCAGTTCAGTTATACTGATAACAATCAGTTGCTGACAGGGGGCTATCTGGGATTGAAAGTAGGCGATATTATCGGACTACTAGGTCGCAATGGGACTGGGAAATCGACTCTCATGAAAATTATTTTTGGATCCTTGCGAGCCCACAATGCATATATCAGGGTAAATGGTCATAAAGTGAGTCAGGCTTTCCCGACCAGGGAAGTTTGTTATCTTCCCCAAGATAGCTTTTTGCCCACTTCCTTTCGAGTAAAGAAAGCCATTGAATTTATGCTATCCGATAAAGAGAGCCGGGCGAAAGTTGAAAGCGATGAGTTGATCATGCCTATCCTGAACAATAAGATTGCGGACTTGGCAGGAGGAGAGTTACGCTATTTAGAAATCATGCTATTAATCGAACAGAAAGCAACATTTATTTTATTGGATGAGCCATTTTCTGGCATATCGCCCATTCTAAAGGAGAAAATCCAGGAGGTATTGGTTGAAAAATCCAAAATCAAAGGTTTATTGATTTCTGACCATGATTATATGAACGTATTAGATATTGCGACCGAGTTGCTGCTTTTGGAGAATGGTGGTTGTCGAAAGATAAACCGAAAGGAAGAGTTGGAGCAATTCTATGTTCCGCTGGGGACATTTGACCGTGGAAATTCCCCAGAAAACGACAGTAAAAACAGCTTTTAAATCGTGCTTATACTCCTGTAGGCTCCTTGAAATTAGTATATTTGCTTAGCATAACCTTTAAAGATAAATTACATGTCTACAATATTGATAAAGAATGCCCATGTTGTGAATGAAGGCAGCATTAAGGTGCAGGATCTTTTTATTAAAAATGGCAGAATAGAAAAAATAGCCGATACGATTGAAACCAATGCCGACCAAACCATAAACGCTGAAGGATTACATCTTTTTCCAGGATTGATCGATGATCAAGTTCACTTTCGTGAACCGGGTCTGACCCATAAAGCGAATATCTTTACAGAAAGTAGAGCAGCGGTAGCTGGTGGTACAACATCCTTTATGGAGATGCCAAATACCGTTCCCAATACCTTGACCCAAAAGTTACTTCAGGATAAATATGATATAGCGCAGGACAATTCGCTGGCGAACTATTCCTTCTTTATGGGGGCTGCAAATGATAATTTGGATGAAGTCCTGAAAACTAATCCAAGAGACGTCTGTGGTATCAAGGTTTTTATGGGATCTTCCACGGGGAACATGTTGGTTGACAATGAAAAAGCATTGGAAGCCATCTTCAGCCAAGCGCCAACCTTAATAGCGACACATTGTGAGGATGAGGCTACCATTCAAGCGAACTTGGCCAAGTTCAAAGAGCAATATGGCGAAGATGTCAGCATTGAAATGCATCCCTTGATCCGTTCTGCCGAAGCTTGTTATCTTTCATCATCCAAGGCTGTGGAATTAGCGAAAAAGAATAATACCAGACTTCATATCCTGCATATTTCAACGGCTAAGGAAACAGCATTATTTGAAAACAATATCCCTTTGGAGCAAAAACGGATTACTGCAGAAGCCTGTATCCACCATCTTTGGTTTTCTGATGCTGATTACAAAACAAAGGGCAATTTCATAAAATGGAATCCCGCAGTCAAAACTGCAGCCGATCGTGATGCTATTCTTGAGGCCGTATTGGATGGACATATTGATGTTATTGCAACAGACCATGCTCCTCATACTTTTGAGGAAAAATCTCAATCCTATTTACAGGCACCATCTGGTGGTCCATTGGTACAGCATGCCTTACAGGCGCTATTGGATCTGGTAAAACAAGGAAAGATGACCTTGGAGCAAATGGTCCAGAAAACGGCCCATAATACAGCGATTTTGTTCCAAATTGAACAGCGAGGCTATATCCGTGAAGGATATTGGGCAGATTTAGTTTTGGTTGACTTAAACAAACCATATACGGTAACTAAGGAGAATATTTTATCCAAATGTGGATGGTCTCCTTTCGAAAACCATACCTTTACATCAACCATTGAACATACGCTTGTTTCTGGATTATTGGCCTATACAGATGGCAAGATACAAGAGGTAGGTTCAGGACATCGTTTACTTTTCAATCGTTAACCTATGGATAAACGTTCATTTATTAAATCATTGGGGATAGGTTTAGCCGCCATTCCTTTGTTTGGAAAATCAGAGGCCATGGCCGTAGCTAATCAGATCCAGCCTTTGCTAAAAGGGAAGGTCTTAAAAGCCGGAGACACTATTGGTATCATTGCCCCTGCGAGTGCCGTTACTGGGGAAGATTCCATCACCCAGACAAGAGAGGTTCTCGAATATTTTGGTTTCAAGGTAAAAGAAGGGAAATATATCCGCGAACGTTATGGCAATTTAGCTGGTACGGATGATCAACGATTGGAGGACCTGCATAATATGTTTGCGGATAAATCTGTCGCAGGTATTTTATGTATCCGTGGGGGAGCTGGTGCTTCCCGGTTGTTGAAACGTATAGATTATGATATGGTCGCTAAGAATCCTAAAGCCTTATTGGGCTACAGTGATATCACGGCGTTGATTATGGCTTTCCAAGCCAAAATTGGCATGGTTACCTTCCATGGTCCTGTAGGGACGAGTACATGGAGTAACTTTGTCGCGAAGACCTTTACCGACCAATTCGTGGATAACAAATTGGTAAGCTATAGCAACCCTGCGAAAAAAGGAGATGATATCATTCAATATAAAGATAGAATAACGACCATTAATCCAGGAGTTGCAGAAGGAAAGTTATTAGGGGGCAATTTAACCTTGATTTCAGGCCTTTGTGGATCTGAATTTTTGCCAGATTTCAAGGACAGCATCTTGTTTCTGGAAGAAATCAACGAGTCTCCAGAAAAGGTGGACCGTATGTTCTGCCAGTTGATGAATGCTGGTATTCTTTCGCAAATCAAAGGATTTGTTTTTGGCAAATGTACCGATTGTTCTCCCTCAGGTGGTTATGGTTCCTTAAATCTTGACCAGATCCTAAGGGATTTTATAAAGCCATTGAATATACCATCCTATTCTGGTGCGGTAATTGGACATATCAATGATCAGTTCTTGCTGCCCGTTGGAGTTAGAGCTAGAATAGATGCCAATAAGGGTACAATAGAAATTTTAGAGAAAGCGTTAGTATAGTATGAAATTTTTTGTCATTTCCTTAGGCCTTTTGGCCGCAACAACTTGCAGTAATCCATTTTCAGGATCCTCTAATGGTAATATTCCAGGTTATAACCTGGATACTGCACAAATGAATAAGATTCATTCAACCTATAAAGAATCCGCACTTTTTTCAAGACGATTTAAACATAAAGACGTTGACTCCCTGTTGCAACTGCATAAGAAAAGCAATGTTTTTAAGATCTCTGAAATTGGTAAATCGGTTGAAGGTCGTTCGATCAATGAGTTGGAATATGGAAATGGTGACAAAAAAGTAATGCTCTGGTCGCAGATGCATGGCGATGAACCGACAGCTACCATGGCCTTGTTTGACCTGTTTAATTTCTTGGAAGGTAAGGATGATGGTTTTGATAGCGTCAGGACCTTGCTGAAAGATCAATTGAATATTCACTTCATACCCATGTTGAACCCTGATGGTGCAGAGCGATATCTTCGGAGGAATGCGCAGAGTATTGACCTCAATAGGGATGCCAGAGCTGGACAGACAGTTGAAGGCGCACTGTTAAAAGCACGTGCTAAGGAAATAAAACCTCGCTATGGTTTCAATCTGCATGATCAGAATATTTATTACAATGTTCCAGGTACGAAGAATCCAGTGACCATCTCCTTATTGGCCCCCGCCTATAATACAGAGCGTGAGATCAATGAGGTTCGAGAGGGAGCGATGCAGATCATTGTGGGAATGAATAAAGTCCTGCAGCAATATATTCCAGATGCGGTTGCGAAATATGATGATACCTATACCCCACGAGGGTTTGGAGATAACTTCCAATCTTGGGGTGCAAGTACCGTATTAATTGAGTCGGGAGGCTTAAAAGGTGACCCTGAGAAACAAGAAATCCGGAAATTGAATTTCGTGATCATTCTAAATGCATTGATGGAAATAGCCCAAGGAACCTATGAAAACTATGATGCCAAAGGTTATGAAGATATCCCATTCAACGCAAGCAATATGCATGATATCGTCATTCGTGGTTTGGAATTCGGATCAGATTCTATTCCATTGAAAAGTGATATCGCTATCAGACGCAGTGAAACGACAGATGGCAGGGATTTCTTTGTGCGGGGTAGGGTTGAGGATATAGGAGACCTTCCTGAATCTTTTGGATATGATGAAGTGGATGGAAATGGCCTTAGATTTATCCAAGGTAAAATTGCCGAAAAACCCGTTCCAACATTGGAGTCCGTTACCCCGGAAATTGCCTATGACCTCTTGAAAAAAGGATATATGGGTGTACAGGTAACAACCTTAAAACCTGAACAGGCCAGCATGTTACATAATTTACCAATCCATATTTTTGGAACCCAAGCTTTTGCAGCAACACCTTTTATAGACCTTGGTGGAACCGCCAATTTCTATATCGGTGATTCCAGCGGGACCCTAAAATACGCAGTTCTCAATGGATACCTCATAGACCTTTCCAAACCATTAAGTGAGGTTGGGCTATTGAAGAATAGGGTTTTATAGATATGAGATGGGAGATGTGAGATGGGAGATAGATAGGGTGCTATAGATGTGAGATGGGAGATATGAGATGTGAGATAGAAAGGGTGCTATAGATGTGAGATGTGAGATAAAAAGGGTCTATAGAGGTAAGATGTAGGAAATGAGATAAGATAGATTTTATAGAAATTATAAAAGGGGACCAATTTTGATCCCCTTTTTTTAGAGTTGATATTTCAATACTCAAATCTCATATCTCAATACCTCGTAGAGTTAATATCTCAATACTCAAATCTCAAATCTCAATACTCCCTTACGGTTTATCCCACCATAGCTCGGTACTCAATGGTACTTCAGCTGGTACATTGGATCCGTTTTCGGTGATTTCATCAGCAGGGTAAGCTACTCTGCGTATAAATTTGTCGCCTAATACGGCGCCGATCGGTAGTTTGAAGTCTTTGTACTTGTAATCGAAGCGGCGTACATCGTTCCATGCTTCAGCATTGAGGTAGGTGACGATGTATTTTTCGCGGAAAATGTCCAATAGCGTTAGGTTTGCCTGTCCTACGGAGATTGCCGTAATGTATTTTGTGGCATCTTCAGCAGGAACACCTAATTTATCCATACTGGCTTTGACACCGGCAAGGAAAGCAGCATAAGCTACAGGTTTGTTATTGTCTCTAAATGCGGCTTCTGCTTCAATGAATTTTACTTCAGCATAAGTCAAGATCATCAATGGAGAAGATTCACTGCTTACAGGTGATTTGGAACTGATATAACATTCATCGCGAACCGTATTGGCAGCACCTACGTTACCTTGACCGCTTATTGTACCTACATAAACGCCATGAACTGTTTTTTCTGTGATCTTGGAAATTCTTGGGTCTACAATTCCGTAAGTTTTACCATTCATTTGATCAATGAAATTACTTCCTAACCAGCCGTCCAAGTTGTTCAATAGGTTGCTGATCGAGATGGATGCCCATGGATTTACACCATCAAAGGTAGACATACCAATATCTTCAGCATTGGATTGTAATGAAGCTTGGGCAGCTGCCAAAACTTGTTTTGGATTGTATGCAGCTTTCTTGCTTATCTTGTTCAGGACGCGGGCTTTTAATCCGTTGGTCAGTTTGATCCATTTGTCTAGGTCTGCGCCACATAAAAGATCATCCTTGGCACTCAGCTCTTGGGTAGCATCCGTTTTTTTGAAATTCTCCAAAGCTTTATTGATAAGGTCGACCTGCGCTTTATATAAGTCTTCTTCGGAGTCAAAAGGAACGGTAAGGGTTTCTTCTTTTCCAAAGGCCTTGCTGAAAGGAACAGAGCCCCAAGTATCAGCGACCAAGGCCAATTGATACGCTGTCAAAGCTTGTGCGACAGCAAGGTGATGCGAAGCTCCAGCTTCTTCCGATTTGACCATAAAGTCATACAGGTCTGCTAAAGAATAAAAAAGGTTGTTCCAAGTTGAGGAGTTATTGGTGATCTGGTAAGTATCTGTATCCGAACCACCAGAAGGGCTCGCGAAATATTGCGAGTACTGATTGTTGAAATATGCAATCCTATAGTTGTTGAATGCAGCCTTATGCGTAGCTGTAGTCAATAGGGCGTTCAAAGGCGGGGTTTGAACCAAGTTAGGGTTATCGGTCATTTCGAAATAGTCCTTGCAACTGTTCAAGGAGAACAGGGCTAGGGCCAATAAGGAAATTTTACCTATTTTGATGAATTTGTTCATGATCTTAAGAATTAAAAGCCAACATTTAAGCTAAATAAGAAGCTTCTGACAGCAGGGTAAGTCATCCCTGCAAAACCTTCGATATTCGATCCACTTGCCGTGGTTGAGTTTTCAGGGTCATATCCTGAATACTTTGTCCAAAGGGCAAGATTGTTTCCAATCAAAGAAACTCTAGCGTTCTTAACAAACTTGTTTTCTAACCATTGTTGTGGTAAGCTATAGCCAATGGATACAGATCGTAATCTTAACCATGAAGCATCTTCCACAAAGAATTGGGAGTTTCCACGGAAGTTATCTCGGTAATAACCATTCCCATAATCTACACCATTTTTAGGGTCTTTTCCTTGGCCTAACCATACCTCTTTTGTGTTCTTTGACCCGTCAGCCAATACACCATCAAATACTTTGTAGTCATTTCGGTCTTCTGTATAATCAGCCTCTCCGAATGCAGCCATAAAGTTTCCTAATTGGTTGTAACGGTATTGCCCCACACGTGCATCGACCAATACATTTAAAGATAGGCTCTTGTAATTGAAGGTGTTGTTCCAGCCGCCAACCCAGCTTGGTTGAACATTGCCTAATTTCTTAGGAACTGAGGTTGATTCCAATACAGGGAAACCATTTGCACCGATCAATAGAGGACGGCTCTCGTCGTATTCACGGGTTTTATCCAAGCCCTGAGCGATTTCATCAGGAGTATAGTAACGCTTGTACGTTCTACCATAAAGTGTACCATAGGACTCTCCTGGACGGATACGCATGGAAACGGTTGAGTTCAAGTAGCCATATTCAGAAGAAACTACAATTTCATCATCTAAATCCTCGCGGATGTACAGGATCTTGTTTCTGTTGAAGGAAAAGTTGATGTCTGAATTCCATGTGAAGTTGTCCTTCTTAACAGGTGTTGTATTTAAGGTGATCTCTAAACCTCTGTTACGGATACTACCTGCGTTAATCGAAGCGGTAACAAATCCAGTTGTTGAAGATACAGGGACTTGAATAATTTGGTCCTTACTTACCGAGTTATAGAAGTTCACATCTAATCCTAATCGAGATTGTAAGAACTTCATTTCCATCCCTACCTCATAGGTGTCGGTAAATTCAGGTTTTAATTGCGGGTCACCCAATAAGGAAGGTCTTGTAAATCCGATATAACCTGTTGGCAGGTTGGTATAAGGAGCGAAACCAGCACTGGTTGAATAAGGTGCAGCGTCTTTACCGATCTGTGCGTACGACAAGCGCAATTTGGCAAAGTTAATAGCTTCAGGCATACTGAATTGGTCTGAAAGCACATAGCTTAATGTGGCAGAAGGGTAGAAGAAAGAACGATTGTTCTTGCTCAAGGTAGAGGTGATGTCATTTCTACCTGTTAGGGTTAAGAATAGATAATCTTTGTAAGCTAGGTTCAACTCACCGAAGAAGCCCATCAATCTATATTTTTCATTGTATGTGGCCGCTTTGATGATGTTGGCATTGCCTAGATCAAACCAGTTATAAACCGTTAAATCTCCACCTTCGGTAGCTGTTCTTTTAATGAATCGGTCGTAAACATCCTGTCCAACACGTAATGTAGCATTGAGGTCATCGTTGAAATCATGTTTGAAGGTTGCAATGAAAGTACTGGTCAATGCCCTGAAATTATTGTTGTAGACATTATAAAATCCGCGTCCATCAGCACCCTCAACACCATTATCATAAACTAAACGCTCATCTGCCAGTCCTTGGTAACCAATAGCTGTTCCTTCGCGATTATCCCTATAGGCGTCAATACCTACGCGGTACATCAAATCCACCCATTTTGCTGGAGAATAGGTTAGGTCAAAACCTCCAATTACGCGTAATACATCGTCTTTAAATCTGTTGGTATGTGCGACATAGATAGGGTTGTCGGTTTCACCGTAAGATTTCATGGTTCCATTTTCCATGAGGTAATCCCTTACATTGTATCTTGGGGTCCAATAGATCAACTGCTCGGCATAGCGATTGGCATTTCCGCGGTAACCTCCTGAGTTGGTCACTGCAAGGGAAGAACCACCTTTTAATTTTTCACTTAAGGTGAAATTAGTGTTCAATCGAGCTTGATAATTTTTAAAATCTGTTGCTGGTAGTACCCCATTATGTTTCAATTGGGATACAGACGTTAAAAAACTGAATTTTTCAGATCCTCCGGAGAAACTTAAGGAGTTCCGGAATTGGTTTCCGGTTTCGAATGCCTCTTCAAAAGGTTTGTATAGTGTAGTTGGATGCGTAGGGTCTACTTTAATAGCTTCAGCTACCGTAGGTCCCCAAGCAGGCCAGAAATCATCTTTATCATAAACACCTTTCCATCCTTGGGTATAGGTGTCCTGCATTTTAGGGAATTTGTTGACATTTTCAAAACCAACTGTTCCTTGATAATCAATTTTCAAAGAACCAGCTTTACCACTCTTTGTAGTAATGATGACAACACCATTTGCACCACGAAGTCCATAAAGTGCGGTGGCGGCTCCACCTTTAAGGATATTGATGGTTTCAATATCATCAGGGTTGATATCCACTGAACGGTTACTCATACCACGTACTTCGGCACCACCTTGTGTAGAGGTCGAGTTATCCATTAGGATACCGTCGATTACGAAAAGAGGTTGATTATCGCGGGTAGGGTCGATGGAGTTAATACCTCGGATTTGGATATTTGCACCTTGACCAGGCGCACCACCGGTAGAGCTGATGGTCGCACCGGCTATTTTACCTTGTAATGCATTGACCAAGTTGGGTTGTTTGTTGGAGTTCAAAGTGGCACTGTTCACACTTTGGGCGCCATATCCTAGCGATTTTTCACTTCTTTGGATACCTAGAGCTGTCACTACAACTTCATCGATTTCACTGTCATCGTGTTGAAGTTGAATGGAAATGTTCGTTCTTCCGCTGATAGGGACTTCCAAAGGAGCGTATCCTACAGCACGGATTAACAGCGTTCCGCTGCTTGGTGCATTCAAAGTAAACAATCCGCTCTCATTACTGGAAGTACCTTGCTGTGTGCCTTTTACAAAAATGGAGGCCCCAACAATGGGTTCACCTTCGGCGTTGGTCACCTTTCCAGCTATGGACAATTGTTGCGCGGAGAGCATCTGAATGGAACATAATGATGCAACCGCAATTGATAAGCAAGTTGGTAAATTCATCTTTAGAGTTATTGGTTATTAGATAAACGAATATAACGGATTCATGTTAAAAACAATGAAAAATTTGCAAAAAAATGCAAAGGACATTATTGTTAAGTTACTCTATTTGCGAAATATTGAGGGATTTGTTAAAAACCTTGCGTTTTTGTGAAGATTTTGCTAAAAAAGAGAAATAAATAATGAATATTTATAGGATGTGGAAAGAGGATAGGGTTTTGTTTGTAAAGGGCTTCCTTCGGAAGGTGAAATGCTTGTTTTACTCACTGCCAATGCAGAATTCTTGCAATAAAGAGAACCCTAGAAGGGTTCAATTAATTTAGCAATCCCATCGCACAGGGCAACGGCATTCTTTCCATTTTTCCGCCATTGAAATGAGCCGGTTGCTAAGGGGCTTCCTTTGGAAGGTGAAATGTTTGTTTCTAGAACCCACAGCGTGGATGAAATCTTTTTAGGAATTTAAACCGTTTTACGGCCAACCCCCAGCGGGGTGACATGTTTTTCAATAAATCTTCTAAAAAAAAACAGTTCTTTCGCTGTGCTCAAGATGACCACGACCCACAAAAAATTAAAGAATAGATTCTTCGTTTCACTCTGAATCCCTCTTTAGTGCATTTGCAATTCTATACGATCAATGGAGAATCTGTACGCCAATTCAATATTAGTTTTCTTAAATTTTGAAAATTCGCATCCGAGATGCTTCGTTACACAACATGAACACAGAAACCTAGACTTAATGACATTGCTCATTCATTTTGGGTCAAAAAAAGGCGGTCAATCTGACCGCCTGATGTTGTATAATAATTGGTTCTTAATATCCTGGGTTCTGCTGTGCTTCAAGACCTGGATTTGCATTGATTTCCACTTGTGGAATAGGGAGAATGGTTTTGAAGAAAGTCCTGTTGATGGATTTTTGTCTATGTGACATGGTAACTCCAACATGTTCATCATTGAAGGTGATCGTTTTATTTGTACGGATCATATCCCAATAACGTTGACCTTCGCCGTAAAGCTCCTTGCTCTTTTCATCCAAGATCATGGCTTCTGTAACAGTTGCAGCCGTTGCTGCTGCCAATTCAGGAGCACGTTTGCGGATTTCGTTCAGGTAGTTCGCCGCTTTAGCTTTGTCAGGAGATGGTTTTTTCAATGCTGATTCGGCCGCATTTAAATAGACTTCAGATAAACGGGCTACTTTAATATTGACAGCCGTATAAGTATCCTTGCCATCTCCATCTTTTTCAACTGAGCCTACGTACTTATAACATGCTGCCTGACGGTCCAATTCATCTTTGGTGAATATTCCCCAACGCACATCATCTTCATCTTGTCCTAAACGTGATAAGAAATAGTCTGAAGCTGTGAAATTACCAAGTGCATTGTTATCCTTATTCTTCAAATAATAGAAACCCAAGGATGCGGACCCTAAATCGCCTTGATCTTTGGCTAAGGTGATTTCAAAAATCGACTCTTTGCCAAATTGATTTGCCCAAGAAGGTACCCATTCGCTGTTGGAGTATAAGGAGTAAACCTTGGAGTCAATGACTTCTTCGGCTGCAGCCAAAGCTTTGTCAAAATCTCCCATGGTCATGTAGACCCTAGAAAGGATAACCCTATTTGCATAGTAATTTATGTAACCATTTGCCTTTGTTTTAGGAAGCAACTCTGCCGCAGCAGTTAGATCCTTTATGATCTGCCCATACACTTCAGAAACTTTATTACGCAAGGGTTGAGCAGAGGTACTTAATGCTTCAGTAACAATAGGAACCCCTAATGCATTCGGGTCTTGTGTATAGGTTTTACCGTAAAGTTTGACCAATTCAAAATGTAATAAGGCACGGATGGTCAAAGCTTGACCTTCAAAATTATTGAAATCCAGTTCAGTTCCGGCTGCTTGGAGGTCATCAATACTTTTGATGATATTGTTTGCTTGCATGATGGCATTATAACCATCGGCCCAGAAATCAGAATAGTTGTTGTTATTGACGGAGTGGTTGAATACATATAATGCATCCAGCCCGCGCCCTTGGGAGACAATGGTAAGATCACCTCCTTTTGCATCTCCGTAGAGTATTAAGTTTCGGCCAAATAAGCTTGATTTTACAATCTGTCTTGTCAAACCATTGATCATCACCTTCGCATCGGCAACTGTTTGAATGGTTACACTGGAATCGGTGGAGTTGGTTGGTTTTACATCCAAGAAATCCTTGCAAGAAAACAACGATAAACTTGCAAGTGCTATGATAAATAATGAATTCTTTTTCATGATGATAATAATTGAAGGTTATAGACTAACTTCTAATCCGAAGGTGTAGGTTTTTCCGAAAGGAGTTTCCCAACCTCTTGTTCCAAACTGGTTAACCTCAGGGTCAGCCCATTTAAATTTAGAAGCGGTTAATAAATTAGTACCATTGAAGAAGATCCTAGCATTGCTAAATCCAATTTTGCTGACTACTGCACTTGGCAATCGATACGATACATTCACGTTTTTCAAGCGTAGGAATGATGCATCATAAAGGTGACGGGTGGAGCGTGTGATACCATCTTCTGGGTCATTTCCACTGACAAAAGGATAAAGTGCATCTGTGTTATCTGGTGTCCATACGTTCTGTATGGCGTAATATGAACGGATCCTTTCCCAGTAATAACCATCTTCTGCAACGTCTCTTGAGCCCGCATCAAATAATTTTCCGCCGATTTTATAAGTGAAGTTTAAGCCCAAAGAGAAACCTTTGTATTCTATATCGGTATTGAAACCTCCATATGCTTTAGGGATCGGAGAGCCAACGATAACCTGTTTTGCATCGCTTACCTTATTGGTAGCACCACGTCCGTTGTGCAAGAATTCTCCTTCTGTACCATCATTGGTATACCACATTGGCTTACCATTGCTTGGATCTACACCTGCCCATTCAGCCATGTAATATGAATACACATCTTCCCCTTCTTTGTACATGAATTGCACTCTTGAATCTCCACCTGTTGGGTCCCACCAAGTGATATCTTTACCGCCATAAAGTTTCGAAACTTTCGATTTCAGGAAAGAGGTATTGACATTAGCGGACCAACGGAAATCATCTTTTTTGATGAGGTCTCCACCTATTGAAATTTCAAGACCTTTATTGTTGATTTCCCCAACATTCAGAAGAGTAGAGTTAAATCCAGTTACTAAAGAGATGTTGACATCCTGTAATAGGTCTTTTGAATCTCTATTGAAATATTCAACGGTACCATAAAGTCTATTGTTGAACAAACCAAATTCAGCACCTACGTTGAAGGTATGGCTCTTTTCCCATTTCAAATCCTTGTCTGCAATGGTAGTCAAGATTCCACCTGGTTGGTCCATGTAGTTATATCCATACGAAGCCAAGGATCTCCAGCCGAAATTCGAAGTAGGAAGAGTTCCATTGGTACCATAGGAAGCTTTTAGTTTTAGGAGATTGATTTCTTCGATATCCGAAATGAAGCTCTCATTCTTTAGGTTCCATGCAGCAGACAGGGACCAGAAATTACCCCAACGGGTATCAGGGCCTAATCTGGAGTTACCGTCCCTTCTCAGGGATCCTGAAAGGAAATAAGTGTTTTTAAAGTTGTATTCAGCTCTAGAGAATACAGACATCATATTATTCCCCCACATATATGCATCAGCGTCTTTGATACCGGCAGTAGCTACGGTATGCAGCGAACTGGAAGGCAAGTTGGAACCACTTGCAAATTGATAATTTGTTTCATTCTTTTCAGCTTCAAATCCTACCAATAAATCTAAGGTATGTTCCGTAGCAAAGGTTTTGTTGTAATTCAAGGTTGAAGAAGAAATCAACTTCTTGTAATTCGTGCTGTACTCAAAAACAGTTCCGTTAGCTGTAGCACCATAAGTAGTATGGTAATGCAAAGGGCTATAATATAAATGATCCTTAACCTCGGCATTATCGTAGGAGAAGATGGTTTTACCGGTCAATTCCGGAAGGAATTTTACAGTCAAGGATGGAGCAGCAACAATACGAAGTGTCTTTGAATTATTTTCCCATTGTTTATCATAGTATAATGGGTTGTAACCTAAAGAATTATAGCGTGTTGTGTATTCTTTGCCTGTTTTGTAATCCGTAGGCCAATAGAAAGGGAACAATAGGTTGTTTGCAAGGTACATATAGTTTGTCCCTGTGTTACGCGTGTCATTGTAACCTTCCTTGTTGTTATGGTTTAAATTGAAGTTGGTGGCAAATTCGACTTTTTCAGAAAGTTTTTGGGAAAAATTCAATCGGCCGCCGATTCTTTCAAACTCATTGGTATAGGCTCTGCCTTTGTCGGTTGTATAAGACAAAGAAGAATAATATTTAGTTTTATCGCTAGCACCACTCACAGCAAGGTCATTGGTCTGATATTTTCCAGTGCGGAAAAGAGCGTCATTCCAATCAAAATATTGACCGTCTCTATTTTCAACACCGTCCGTTTTACCCTTGATGATAATTTTGTCATACAAGCCGGTTCCTTCGCTAGAGAATTCATAGCCGTGGATGCCGAATCTCGTATTCATACGGTTTAAGGCATATTGATTTGCCTGTTCTTGGGTATATCCGTTGGAGGTTCTGTAATCGTGGAAAATTTGGTAGAAGTACTGGATCTGTTCCTGAGGATTTCCAGGTTTGTAGTTGTCGGTCGCCCAATTAGGAGTTACGGCATAGGAGGTACGGAAATCGATTTTTGGTTTTCCGGCTTTTCCTGATTTGGTCGTAATGATCACTACCCCATTTGCTGCACGCGAACCATATAATGAAGCTGCCGCGGCATCTTTCAGAATTGAAATGGATTCGATGTCATTAGGGTTAATGGTGGCCATGATATTGTTGCTGCTTCCCGAAAGAGCTCCACTCATTTGGCCCACATTTCCAGAAACTACCGGTACTCCATCCACTACATATAAAGGTTCGTTGGAGGCGTTCATGGAACCAATTCCCCTAACCCGGATACTGGAGGTTGATCCAGCCTGGCCCGAAGTCGTATTGATCTGAACACCTGGTATGCGACCAGTTAAAGCTTGTTCGAAGGAGGTGACGGGAATGTCCTTTGCCTCTTTTTCATAATTTACGGTTGCTGCCGAACCTGTAAAGGAGCTCTTCTTGGCAGTACCATAAGCAACAACCATAACTTCATCGATGGCTTGGTCATCCTGATTTAAGGTGATGTTGATGGCTTTTCTTCCGTTCAGTGGGATTTCTTGGCTTGTGTATCCTATATAAGATACAACCAAGGTGGCATTGTGATCTGCATTTAGAGAAAACAAGCCATTCTCGTTGGTACTGGTACTGATTGTTGTTCCTTTCACAGATACAGTTACTCCAACGAGCGGAGTGCCATCTGATCCAGAAACTTTCCCAGCCACAGCGATTTGTTGCGCATTAACGACCTGCATAGACGTGCAAGCCACTACGCACAAAGTTGTGAGCAAGTGATGTTTCATAATTTTGGTAATTTGTTATTCTTAGGTAATCTGTTTTTCTAGGTAATGTGTTTTTTTGGTTTTTTTGTCCAATTTATATTTTTAAAATTCCAATTCCAGGACGGTTGGGAAGAATGCAATTCCCATCTCTTACCTGCATACCGTCGTAGATATCATTTGCAATCAATAAGGCCCCATCCAAATCTGCCCAATCCACTAATGGAGCTAACTGAGCTGCTGCGGTAATGGCACAGGAGGTTTCAGTCATACAACCCAACATCACTTTCATATCTAAAGAGCGGGCTAATTCAGCCATTCTTTTAGCTTCACGCATCCCTGTACATTTCATCAATTTGATGTTGATGCCTGTATAAACATCTTTTAGAGCCGGCACATCGGCAAGGCGTTGGCACCCTTCGTCTGCAATGGTAGGGATGGGAGAACGTTCAGTTAGCCAAGCATTTTCATCGATCATTTCCTTTGGCATCGGTTGTTCCAGGAAAACAACGTTTCTTTCTTTTAACCAATGGGACATTTCCAAAGCTTCTTCCTTGTTCTTCCAGCCTTGGTTGACATCGGCACATAAAGGGACATCCGTTACTGAACGGATCGTATCAATGATCATTTTGTCTGTATCTAGACCAAGTTTTACTTTCAAGATCTTGAATTGCTCAGCCTCAGCTACTTTTTTGCGGATCATTTCTTCCGTATCTATTCCAATGGTATAGGAAGTTGGCGGAATAAGATCAGGGTTTAATCCCCAGATTTTATAAAATGGCTGGCCCATTATTTTGCCTAATACATCGTGTAATGCGATATCGACAGCAGCTTTAGCTGCCGTGTTCTTAGCATCGACCTGATCGATGTATTGAAGGATTTCTTCGGTTTGGAAAGGGGAGTTGAACCTAGAAAGATCAATCTTGTTCAAGAAATTCATGACCGATTCCTGGGATTCCCCAAGGTAAGGGGGCATGCTTGCCTCGCCATAGCCAATAATGCCATCATATTCGAGTTCAGTCAAGACAACAGGGGTTGTTGATCGACTAAAAGAAGCTACGGTAAATACATGGCGTAGTTCAAGCGTATAGGGCTTGAAACGCAGGGTAAATTTCCCCATATTTTTGCTTTGCCACTCGTTGCTGTTCATGGTTATTTTTGGTTATAGTAAGGGTTTTCTTGTATTTTTTGCACTTGCTGATCTTTCACGCCGATATATCTTTTTGCTGCAACGACGGTCCTGGTCTGGAAGTCATCGTAGTTTGCGGCATCTTTCAACATGGAGTTGATACGAACGGTTCCTGCCGAATGTATGAATTCACCATTTCCAATATAAAGGGCAACGTGGGTAACACGCGCATTAGGATTGCTGTTTTTGCCAGAAGCAAAGAACAATAAATCAGCCGGTTTCAAGTTTTTAAGTGCTTTTTTAGCGTCGAAATGTCCGTCTTTATCTAGGATGTCAATTTTTTGACCAGCCAATACCTGCTGAGATGCATCTCTCGGGATGATGTAGCCATTCATGTAATAAGCAGTTTTGGTAAAACCACTGCAATCTACACCCTTAACAGATGTTCCGCCCCAAAGATAAGGTAGCCCCATCATGGTTTTGGCACTGCTGATCACATTGTCTGCCGTCAGTTCTCTTGAGCCTAACCATTTGTCGAATGTTAATGCTTCATCTTTTAGGATAAAGGCAATACGATTGTCGGGATAAGTTACTTTATAATAGTTACCTTCTTCAGCTAATAAGCCTAGGATATTTCCATAAACCAGGTCAGAAACCCGGACACTTTTTGGGTCAGCTTGAGAAAGTGATTTTCCAAATTCAGCTGTGTAGATTAATTTGGGAAGCTTTCTCCATTTTTCTAAAGCGGCATGATCCATTGCTGCAATAGAGGAGGCTGGAACATATGAAATATAGCCTTCAGGAGTTCTTGCTCTATATTCACCATCAACTTTTTGCAACAGGTCAACCTCTGTTCCAAGAATGGCCTGTGTTGCCATTTCAGAGGCGTTTCCTGGTTTTGTTCTAAAGTTTGCCACCGATAGATTGACGACTCCATGAACTTTTTGACCTACGGTAGAGTCTGGAAGGGCATTGATTCGGATCGTTGCAGGAATATTAGCTGTTTGAGACTTGATGAAGTTGCTGGCTTCAGCAACACTCGACTCAATGACATACTGATTATTGATCGCATTTGCTTGCGTAAGGGCAACGATTTTGGTTCGTTTATCCGGAGCAAATTGTTGTTTGGCGTCTTGTACGATCTGATCCACTTTTTTATAGATCGTGGAGTCTGTTTGTGCGAAAGAAATATTGTTCAAACAGAAAAATGTGCAGAATAGCGCAGTGATACGTATCATCATTCTAGTCTTTAATAATTGTTATCTTGGTAAAACCGCATAAATATGCGAAAAATAGACTGTAATTAAGCGTATTTTTACGTTTTTTCCAAATAATTAACTGGAAATAACGCATAATTTACAATTGTTTAATCCTTGTTCTTTGTAAATTGTATTCCTAATATTGTAATTACTATGCATTCAAGAAGAAAATTTATAAAACAAGGTATCATAGGGGCTGCCAGTATAGGTACAGTAGCTTCTGCTATTTCCTGTCAAGCGACAGAGAAATCCACGAAATTGGTTCGTAAACCTATTGTGATTTCCACTTGGGATTTTGGTGTTGCTGCCAATCAAGCTGCTTGGGAAATCCTGAAGAAAAATGGTCGGGCCCTTGATGCGGTCGAAGCAGGTGTGAAAATCCCTGAAGCCGATCTAAAGAATGTAACAGTGGGAAAAGGTGGTTATCCGGACCGTGATGGACATGTGACCTTGGATGCATGTATTATGGATGAGCTTGGTAATTGTGGTTCAGTGGCGGCGATGGAAGATATTGCCCATCCTATCTCGGTAGCGAGATTAGTGATGGAAAAAACGCCACATGTGATGTTGGTTGGTGCCGGAGCAAGGCAATTTGCACTGGAGAATGGATTCCAGGCCGAGAATTTATTGACCCCCAGTTCTGAGGAAGCTTGGAAAGAGTGGTTAAAGGAAAAGAACTACAAACCGGTCATGAACATTGAAAATAAATCATTTGCCACGGAAAGACTGCCGGGAAACAAATATAACCATGATACCATAGGCATGTTGGCCCTAGATGCTGACGGTAATCTTTCTGGAGCCTGCACTACCAGTGGCATGGCTTTTAAAATGCATGGCCGAGTAGGCGACAGTCCAATTATCGGAGCAGGTCTATATGTTGATAATGAGGTTGGAGGAGCTACTTCAACCGGTGTGGGAGAGGAAGTGATCCGGAATGTAGGTAGTTTTCTGGTGGTAGAATTAATGCGTCAAGGTTATTCCCCTGAAGATGCCTGCAAGGAAGCGGTTATGAGGATCGTCAAGAAAAAACCTGAAATTGCCAAAGATATTCAGGTAGGATTTTTAGCCTTAAATAAAAATGGTGAATATGGTTCGTATGCATTGCAAGATGGATTTACTTTTGCCATCTGTGATGAAAAACAACAAGATCTGATAGAAAAAGGTAAGTTCCATTACAAGCCGAAATAAGAAATTTTTATAAAAGGTGCTAGGCAGAAACATTATTTGTTTCTGCCTTTTTTTGTCCTCTTAATAAAGGCTTAAAAGCTTGTTCAATTTGCTAATTCCTTGGTTTTTATCTTGTTGCTTAACATAGAGTTTAACCAAAGCCTCATTAGTAATATATTCTTAATATCTTTTTAATTAAACTGTATTAATTCAAAGGTAAATTTGGTGGTGAATTCAAAATTAAAACTCAGGAAAAGTCTTGATTTTGAGCCAAACTTATTATGATGAGAAATAATTGGTTTTTATATAATAAATATTAAGTTAATGATTAAGAGGTTATTCTTTGTTCTCGCAGTTGCGTTATTGTTTTTGGGTTCATGTCGGAAAGACTTCAGTAATATCCAAGTTAAGCAAGAACAATCTGTTTTGTTTACCAGTAAGATTACTGGCCAGGTTCAGACCCGTATGTCAGGTACGCAATGGGATGAAAAGGATTCCATTTCAATTTTTATGTATCAGGGAGAGGCTCTGACAGCAGGCAATGTGATACCTGCGGGGTTCAATAAACAGTTTATAACGCAAAGGAACGGGAATTTTTCTCCCAAAACATCGGCAGACGCCATAGATTTTCCCAAGGATAAGCAAGTTAAGTTTGTTGCATTTTATCCTTTTCAACGAAGATCTGATCTGCAGAGGGAATTGAACATATCCAATCAGCAACAACAGGCTACCATTGATTATATGATTGGGCACAGTGCTAATGCCATGGGCTATCAGCAGGGGCCAGTTCAATTGAATTTTGAAAGACTGATGGCCAAGATCCAGGTTCGAGTAAAAGGAGCGGGGATCAATGCGGTTACTGCAAAAATAAGGTCTTTACTGACGGAAGCAATTTTTCAAATTGATCAGTCTCAGTTAAACCCTAGTCAAGTCTCCAAGGACGTGGAGGGTAAGGTCCTGTCTACAGGACAAGAAACGGTAATCGAATGGGTCATTTTTCCTGGAAAATTGAGTGGTCAATCTGTAATGGTGTTTACTAGTAATAAAGGAGATCGTTATACCTGGGAAATTGGCAAGTTGGCAACAGATTATGTGCGGGGAAATAGATACCAGTATAGTATCGATTTGACTGATGATGGTACGGTGGATCCAAACCCGACTGTCTCTTATATGGAATTGCCAGTCATTTCAAATTCAGCAGACCTTGAATATAATTTTAAGATGACTCCTGATCGTTCCAAACGAAATTTTTCAATGCTTTACGACAAGAAAAATAGGATTGCTCACTGGGTGGCCTATCCATTGAGTGGTGACTATTTAGGGGGGCAGTCCCGTACGGACAATTGGGCCTATGACCCTAGCTTTTCCAACTTTACTCAACCTTTATTATCAAGAGGTTTTGGAATCGGAGGAATAGACCGTGGTCATCAGATCCCGAGTGCAGATAGGACAAAGAATTATGCCGAAAACTCCACGACATTTTATTATACCAATATGACTGCTCAGAACAGCTCATTGAACCAGGGGCTGTGGGCAAGATTGGAAAATCAGATCCGTTCTTGGGCAAGGAATTCGGGGGTGGATACCATGTATGTAGTAACAGGAGCCGGAATCAGGGATGGCAATGCTCCTGTAGAATATGTGAAGGATAATAGAGGTGAGGATGTTGCAAAACCAAAATATTACTATAAGGCTTTGGCCGTAAAAAGGGGGCAGGATTATTATACCATAGGTTTCTATATGGAAAATAAGGCTACGCAGGCCAGTGCCCATTTTAACAGTTATCGAATGACTGTAGCTGAATTGGAAAGGAAGACTGGACATCGCTTTTTTCCGGGGCTTCCGGAAGCGACAAAAAGCATGATCAATAATGCGATCTGGAGATAGGACTTACTATAAATCAAATAAATAAATTACAATGAAAACAAAACAATTATTAGCTGCAACCCTGGCGTTTATCGCCTTGGTATCTTCTTGTAAAAAAGATGATTACAGGAAGTTGGAGAAAACCAATCCATCGGAAGTTAAGTTCACTTCTAGGATTCTAGGTACAACTGCAACAAAAGCAAATGGAAATGCGTGGGATGCAAATGATGAAATTGGTGTATTTATGAAGCAAGGTACAGGATTGTCAAATATCTTGGCGGCGAACAAAAAATACATCACCAATGGAAACGGGAACTTTACGGCAACGGGAGGTGATATCATCAATTATCCTGAAACTGGACAGGTAGATTTTATTGCGTATTATCCTTATTCAACTGCGATAAATGGAACAAGATTAGATTTTAATGTTACGGATCAGAGCAATTTAGCGAAGATTGATGTGATGTATTCAGACAATGCAAAGAATTTGGGGAAAAATTCGGGTCCTGCAAGTTTGGAATTTGCACATAAGCTGACAAAAATCGAGTTGATTGTTAAGGCTGGAACTGGTGTGAACAATTTAACAGGTTTAAGAGCAGCTTATAATAATGTACCTACCGTTTCAAGTATGGAACTTTCGACAGGAGCTATCGCAGCAGGAACTAGCAATGCAAATATCAACGCGAAGGTTACAGCTCAAAATGCGGATCAATTTGTTGAAGCTATCTTAATTCCTTCTGATTATAGTGCTAAAGAGGTTGTGTTTACAGTTGGATCTGATAATTATAAATGGACTTTACCGGCAAACTTGAACTATGAAGCTGGTAAGAAATACACTTATAATATCACTCTTCAGGTAGGCGGATTAGTTGCCGTTACTGGAAATGCGATTATCACAGATTGGACCTCAGTTACTGGTGGAACACATACTATTGGCAAAGATGGTGGTACAGTTACTCCTCCAACTCCTACTGGTGTTGAACAAACTATTTTTGAAGAAACTTTTGGTGATATCTCAATGGATGATAGGTCTAAAAGGTTTAGAATCGGTCAGTATACAGGATTTTATAATAAGACCGTAAGTTATTCAGATCTGTATACTGCAGAATATGCCGACATCCGTAGGACCACTACCATGGATGCCCATGTTTGGTTGCCAGCAAATAGAACCACAGGGTTAAAGATCCAAAACATTAATACAACTGGCTTTACTAATTTAAAACTGACCTATTCAATGGCTTCAAATCGTCCTGGACAGAAGGTGGAGAATGTGAAAGTTAAAATCAATGGTCAAGAAATGCAACAACCTGGCGTATTGGGAGGTCAAAATTCTTTCTCTACTCAAACTATTAACACAGGTATTCCTGCAGCTCCGATCACTATTGAATTTGATGCGATTTCAGCATTAAATGAGGGTGGTTATCGTATCGATAATATCAAATTAGTAGGAACAAAATAATCATTTTAATCAAGGTTGGGGGATAAAATTCCCCTTCCTTGTTCAATGAAACCTTTCGAATATTAAAGAATATGCAAAGGATTTTTTCCATAATCTTTTTGTTGACTTGCTTTTGTGTAGCCGTCTTGGGGCAGGAAGGAATTCAACTATCAGGTAAGGTGGTCCACAGCCGCACGAAAATCCCCTTGGTGGGTGTTTCGGTTTACCTGGAACAGAACAAGATGAACAGCAGCAGCAACGAGGAAGGGGAGTTTGTCTTTGTCAACTTGAAATCCGGACCTGAAAAATTAATCATTCAGTCAGCTGGATTTAGAAACTATGAGATGGAATTTGAAATTAAGGATTCCAGTTTCATGAGATTGGAGGATATAGAATTGGTTGCTGAAAATCAGATCGATGTGCAGACCGTTCTGGGTGTGATAGATGATGATATCATTTCCTCGGAAGGGGACATGAGCTCACAAGATATTCAGGCATCCGTTATTCTCTCCAATGACCTTTACCTGAATAAAGTAGGGTTTAAGCTCTTTCCTTATCGTTTTAGGGTTCGTGGATACGACCCACATTACGAACAGATCTATATCAACGGCATTTTGGCGAATGACCAATACCGCCGAGTTTTTAATTATGCTTCAATCGGAGCGTTAAATGACCTGACCCGAAATGGGGATGTGGTCAATTACAATCAAATAGGAACATACACTTTCGGAACCATTGGAGGTTCTGAAAACATCAATATGCGAGCAAGCTCCTATGCAAAGGGAGGGAAGCTCACACTGTCCTACACGAATAGGAACTATTATGCACGCTCCATGTTCAGTTATTCAACAGGGCTAAATGAAAAAGGTTGGGCATTTACGGGTGCTATCGGTGGTAGGTTTTCTGATAAGGGATTTATTCCGGGGACATCCTATAGAAACTTTTCCTATGCATTGTCGATGGAAAAACAATGGCAGGGCGGCGATCATTCGCTTTCCGTGCTCAGCTTTGGTTCACCAGTAGTTCGGGGCCAACAAGGATCCTCTTTTCAGGAGGTCTATGACTTGGTCGGTGATAATCTATATAATCCAAATTGGGGCTATCAAAATGGTAAGATCCGTAATTCAAGAATGGTCCATGCCTATGATCCGACCTTGGTCATTTCCCATCGCTGGAAAATTGATGACAGGAGCAGTTTGACCTCTGGAGGTATTATACATTATGGTCGATACAGTAATTCGGCATTGAACTGGTATAACGCCATGGATCCACGACCTGATTATTATCGTTATTTGCCCTCCAATTTTTCAAGGTTTACCCCTAGACTTGACATGAGGACTATCGAACAGTATACCCAGCTTTGGAAATCTAGGGACCCTAAGGTCACCCAGTTGAACTGGGAAGAAATGTACCGTCAGAATCTGAACCCCGAGAATATTAGAAAAACGAACGGTGCTGCTTTGTACACCTTGGAACGCAGGCATTCTGACCTGATGGAAGGGACAGTGAACATAACATTCAATAAGCTTTATCAAAATAATTTTAATCTAACAGCAGGTATTGAGGCTAGAAAGACGAGATCATACCAGTATAAGACCATAGATGATCTGCTGGGAGCCGACCATGTCGTTGATCTAGACAAGTTTGCCGAACGGGAGAATCCAGGTAATGAAAATGTCAAGCAAAATGACCTTCTTTTTCCCAACCGAAAAGTTTATGAGGGCGATATTTTCGGCTATGATTACGATATAGATATTCAGGCTGTGAATGCATGGTTGAGCAATGGTTTTCAATCCAGGAATTTAGAGTTTTATTACGGAACAAAAATCAGCTATACCGATTTTCGTCGGGTTGGAAATATGAGGAACGGCCGGTTCCCTGACCATTCGTATGGGAAAGGTCCTAAATATGACTTTGTGGATTTTACGGTAAAAGCTGGCCTGACCTATAAGTTTGATGGCCGGAATTTCCTTTCTGCCAATTCTGCCTATATCACAGAGCCACCAGCTCCCGATCGATCATATGTGATGCCGCGGGTTACAGACCGCGTCGTTAAAGGACTTTCTAGTGGCAGGATCCTCCATAATGATATCAATTATGTTTTTTCCTTGCCGCATCTATCTGGGCGGCTGTCACTCTTCCAGACTAATTTCTATGATCATTTGGAACGGATGAATTATTACCATGATTCCCAGCGGACCTTTGTCTTTCACAACCTAAGTGGAGTTGATCGAAAACATCGAGGAATAGAGGCAAGTGTAACCTATAGTCTGAACCAAAACTGGAATTTCGATTTTATTGGTACCCTAGCTGAATATTACTATAGCAACAATCCCATGGGGACCATGAACTCAGAAAATGGCCTTATGGTGAATTTGGAGGAGAAAGTTTACATGAAGAACCTCTTTGTCTCTGGAACGCCACAGGCGGCCGGAATCTTTGCTGCCAGGTATTTCTACGATTACTGGTTCCTCGAGATGAGTGGGAATCTTGTCAGCTGGAACTACATGTCCTCTGCTGCTTTGAGGAGAATGGCTTCAGTATATTCCACGGTGAACCCCTATCAAGAAAGTTATGAATCATATAGGAAATTGACAAGCCAAGAGAGGCTGAAAGGAAATTTTACCTTGGATGCCTCGGTTGGGAAGTTGATCTACCTTCGGAACCGACGTGCCTTGAACTTCAATCTGTCGATTATGAACTTACTGAACCAAAAAAATGTTGGGACTGGCGGTTATGAACAAGGTAGGTTGGACCTAGTATATCCAGATAGGTTCAATTCTCGATATTTCTATATGCAGGGTTTCAATGTGTTTTTTAATACAAGTTATAGGTTTTAATAAAGTTATTAGATGAAAAATATTAGGTTAATCTATTTGTTCTTATTCAGCATGCTTTTATTGGCATGTGAACGCGAGTATACCCCACCACCTTTGACTGAACCGGTCTATAAGGGGAAACCGGATAACATCAGTATAAAACAGTTAAAAGAACGATTTAAGGATATTAAGGATCCGGTATTTTTGGAGGAGGAATTAATCATAAAAGGGATTGTGACTGCAAATGATGAATCTGGCAACATCTATAAGCAAATCTATGTACAGGATGGAACGGCAGGCATTTATTTAGGCGTGGAACAAAATTCGGTCTATGTGACCTATCAGGTTGGTCAGGAAGTTTATGTGAACCTTAAGGACTTATATATCTTAAAGTATGGTGGTGAATTGCAGATCGGTTTGGGGACCACCAATGCCAATAGGATTTCCTGGCAGAGTTTTCAGGATAAGGTCAAGATGAATTCATGGCCAAACCCAGCGAATGTAAAATATAAAGAAATATCGTTTGATAAACTGACGGACGATCTGGTCCATCAAATCGTTGAAGTAAGGGACATACGTTTTGTCAATGGCGGAAAAAGGACCTTTTCGGAAAAAAATGCCACCAGCAATGAGGAAATAAGGGATCAGGATGGGAAAGTGCTGGTTGTTCGGACGAGTAATTATTCGAATTTTTCCCAGGACCTATTGCCTAGGGGGATCGGTAGCCTTATTGGGATATTAGGAAGGTTCAATGGTACCTGGCAGCTTTTGTTGCGGACAAAGGCCGATGTTCTGAGTTTTAGTGGAGAAAATCCGGAAGAGGTCAAACCGACTGCCGGCAGTTTTTTCAAAGAAACCTTTGGACAGGGAACCTATCCATCAGGAAATCGACCAAAAATCAATGATTTTAAAGATTTTGACATGAAGCCTCCGGTTCAATATAAGGAAGATGCGAGTATTGCCGATGTTAGAAGTATATCGGGAGGAAATGGTGCCCACATCTGGTTGCCAGCCAATAGAGATGCTACTGTAGAGATTTCCGGAATCAATTCCCAAGGTAAAGGCGAAGTGACCTTAAGCTATCAACTGACAGCAAACCTGTTTGATGCATCTGCATCGGCGGACCTTAACCAAATCCAGGTCAAGGTCAATGGGCAATTGATGTCAGTCCCAAGTAAGCCTATATCGAATGCTGCGGGGGACAACAACAAATGGTTTACCATCAGTATTCCTAAGATTCCACAAGCCAATAATTTGAGGATTGAGTTTGTTTCCAACTCTGCTAACAACAAAATTGGCTTTAGGTTAGATAATATAGAATTGGTGGGTGCGGATTCAGGAAATGGAGGAAAGAAAGAAATCATTATTCCTCAATTGAAATAACAGATATGTTTAGTATTCAAAATAGAAAATACCTTCTGTTATTTCTTTTTGCAGCACTATGGTTGAACGGCCTCAGTCAGCACAGGAAATATTCTGTATATCCCATTGCATTCTATAATGTAGAGAACCTATTTGATACAGAAAGAGATACTAGTATCCAAGATGAGGAATTTACACCAAAAGGCGGGATGAACTGGACCCAGGACAAGTACTGGAAAAAGCAGGAGAAAATTGCTTCTGTGTTGAGCAGTATCGGAAGGAAATATGGTAAATCAGGGCCCGTAATTATTGGACTATCTGAAATTGAGAACAGGAGGGTAATAAATGACCTCATCAAGCAAAGTGCTATAAAAGATAATGGTTATGAAGTTGTACATTACGAATCTCCAGACCGTCGAGGAATCGATGTTGCAATGCTCTACAATCCCAAGCTTTTTCGTTTAGTTCATGCCCAGATATTGCCTTACCATATTGAAAGTAGGCCGGAATACGTTACTCGAGATATTTTAATGGTCAAGGGGGTAATTGCCAATGAGATGGTCCACGTATTCATTAACCATTGGCCTTCCAGGTTTGGGTCCAAATCCTCTGAACTTCGCGAGCATGCTGCTGGCATAGTCAGAAACGCTGTGGATTCCATTTACAGGAAAAATCATAAAGCAAAGATCATCATCATGGGTGACCTCAATGACGACCCTGTTGATATCAGCGTAAAGGAGATTTTAGGAGCAAAACGCTATAGTGAAAATGTAAGGCCAGGGGAATTGTACAATACTATGTTTAAGCATTATACACAAGGTATTGGAACATTAGGATATCTTGCCAAATGGAGCCTTTTTGACCAGATTATTATTTCGGAGCCACTATTAGGAGATGATAGGAGCAGTTTGAAATTCTGGAAATCTGAAATCTATAATCCCGATTATTTAATTACCAAGGACGGTCGGTACAAAGGATATCCCTTAAGGACGTTTTCTGGTAATCTATTCCAGAATGGATATTCCGATCACTTTCCCGTATTAATTTATTTGTTAAAAGAGTTAGATTGAATAAAAAAATGAACAACAGGAGAAAATGTTTTCAGAAAAGTTTTACAATAGGATTTGTCCTGTTATTTAGTGTTTTATTAGCCTCGTGCAGCAAAACGGACCTTCAAGGAAGGCAAGTAGTTTCCAAGACTGTTATGGTCTATATGTCAGCAAACAACAACTTAGCTCCGGAAGCTTACGCAAATATCAATCAGATGGAGGCCGGCTATGCAGATTTTGGAGGGAAATTATTAGTTTATGCCAAGGTCTTTGGCCAAAATCCCAAGATTTACGAAATCGTTCATGATGATACCCCACAGATTGTCAGTAAGGTTTTAAAAGATTATCCTGAACACAATGCCTCAGATCCAAATATCATGAGAATGATATTTGAAGATATGGAGCAACTCGGAAAGGCAGAAAGTTATGCGGCCATACTATGGTCCCATGCTACCAATTGGTATCCTGGGAACTCGAAAATGGCAAAAGTCAAATCATTTGGAGACGATAATGGGGAGACCATGGATGTAATGGACCTAAAAAGAGCTTTGCCAAGGAATTTAGAATATTTGATTTTTGATGCCTGCTCCATGGGTTCTGTGGAGGTTCTGTATGAATTAAAAGATATTGTTCCCTATGTATTAGCTTCCCCAACAGAGGTCATCAGTGTTGGTCTGCCATATGACAAGATCATTGAACATTTTTTTGATAAGAATGTGGAAAAAGGACTCATAAAGGCAGCACAGCTTTACTTTGATTTTTACAATAACCAGAAGGGATTGTTCCGTTCAGCTAGTTATTCCTTAATAAATATGAAAGAGATGACCAATTTGGCTAAGGCCATGGAAAGTGTTATCCAAACTGGAAAATATGGGCAAGTTTCCAGGAATGATGTGCAGAGGTTGGATCTTGATCCGAATATGGTTTCTACCGTACCTGCATTTGATCTTTTGGATTTCTGCGAGAAAAATTATTCGAAGGAACATGTAGCCATGATTAAGAGTCAAATCGATCGAACTGTCCTCTTTAAGGTTGCAACCCCTCAATTTTTAGGAACAGCAATTAATTCTTTCTCTGGGGTGTCCTGTTATATTCCTGCACAATCTGAGAATGAATTTGCTAAATATTATCAAGGATTAGCTTGGAATTCAGCTTCATCCTATTTTAAACTATTCCATTGGATATCATAAATATCACATAATTACTACTTGTTTTTTTAAAGGAGTTCATAGGATACTATGGCTCCTTTTTTCATTGTTTCCAAAATAGTAAATATTGCGATTACGAGGTGGGCAAAAATTTTGTAATTCATAAATAAAAAAGGGGACTTGGTCCCCTTTTATCTTAATTTTCTTCTTCTTCGTTGCCTCCAAACAATCCCAGCTGCCCATTGGTATCGATTTGGATATCATCAGGGTTGGTGATTTCAAAAGGAATATCATCCGGTTCAGCAGGTTTTGGTTCCTTCGGTTTTTCTAGTTCTACTGTTGTTTTTTCAGACTTGACTTCCTTTTCGACCATAGCCTGTGTTTCAGGTGCTGCGATCTCATTTACCTCAGTTTCTTGTGAGGTTGAAAGGTCCTTTTCTTCAGAAAGAAGCTTAATCTTTTGTACCGTATGGAATGATAACCTATTACCTTGCGCTTTCATTCCTTTCACATCTACGATTTCATTTAATTCCTGCTCTAGATGTTCGTGGGTCTGGGATTTACCTTTCAGGATATCCAGAGAAACGATTGGTGTGTCATTGTTGGTCAACAGAACCAATTTGCTTTCTTCAGGAATGAAACGAACTCGTTTTCCTACTGGATTATCATCAAAGTTGAATCTCTTGACAAAGTAGGTTCCAGATTTACTGTCCTGATGGATGGCCGTATAGATTTGTTCAGGAATGAATTTCTCCAGACGGATCATTTTCTCGTCGAAGTGATTGTTCAGGTCAAAGTTGCTCAACTCATAGGTTCCATCGTTGACAACCATTAAGATTTTGTCATCACCATCGAATTCGCCCAAGAACTTACCTCGATTATCGGCATTCAAGCGTTTTAGGATATCATCATACCAGATCTTTCTACCGGCAAGAGTTGAGACCCCTGCGCTTTTAAAGGCAACCTTTTTAACGGGGTATTTGCTGACAATGTTTCCTTGGGAAGCACGTCCCTTGATTGCGATCTCAGCAAAATCCATATCAAAGTTCAGCTTGCGTAGTTTTGAATGAGGTTTGAGCTGGATATTTACGATTTCGGCCTCTCCGTTTGGATTGGCAGTAAAGTAAAGGATCTTAGTGCCTTTACTAGCTTTACCTATATCATAATCCTTATCCCTTGTGACTGCTGTCACGGAGAACCGCTTGATGTAACTGGTACCGGTAGCCCCATCTTTATAGATGGCATTATATACGGTCCGGTCATCGCCTTTTTTGAAGACAGCAACATGGATTATATCTTTACCCACGAACACCTTGTCCTGTACTTTGACAACGGAATATTTACCGTCCGCGCGGAAAACGATGATATCGTCGATATCCGAACAATCTGAAACCAATTCATCCTTACGCATATTGGTTCCAATAAATCCTTCCTCGCGGTTCACATAAAGTTTTGCATTTGCTAGGGCAACCTGGGTTGCTTCTACCTTATCGAATACACGGAGTTCAGTCTTCCTTTCTCTTCCTTTACTGTATTTTCCACGGATATATTCAAACCACTTAATGGTGTATTCTGTAAGATTTCTTAAGTTCTTTTTAACCTCTTTGATCTCATCTTCAAGGGCTTTCATTTGCTCATCTGCCTTTTTGACGTCAAAGCGTGTGATGCTACTCATGGGTTTGTCGATCAACCTCTTGAAATCTTCAGGTGTGATCGCACGGTAGAACTGATCAAAGAATGGCTCAAATAATTGGTTCAACACTGCTACCACGGTGTCGAAATCGCCGGCATTTTCATAATCAGAATGCTTATACATGCCTTCTTGGATAAATATCTTCAGCAAGGAGCTAAAGAAAATCTTTTCCTGAAGTTCATGCAACCTGATCTCAAGTTCTTGTTTCAACAAGCTCTTGGTCTGCTTTGTGTTTTCTATCAAGATATCATTCACGCTCATAAAATGAGGCTTGTTGTTCTTGATCACACAGGTATTTGGCGAAATGGAAGTTTCACAGCCGGTGAAAGCATACAATGCATCTATGGTTACATCTGGAGAAATTCCAGGGGCAAGGTGCACAATGATCTCAACGAACTCAGCGGTATTATCCTCAATTTTCTTGATCTTGATTTTTCCCTTTTCATTGGCCGAAACGATACTATCGATCAATGAGCCGGTTGTAGTGCCGAATGGGATTTCGGTGATGGCCAATGTTTTCTTGTCCCGCTCCTCGATCTTTGCGCGGACACGGATTTTTCCACCACGCTGTCCTTCATTATATCCCGTTACATCGGCCATCCCTCCAGTTGGGAAGTCCGGATAGATTGCCGGTCTTTCACCTTTTAAAACTTGGATGGATCCATCGATCAGCTCAATAAAGTTATGCGGCATGATCTTGGTCGCCAAACCTACGGCAATTCCTTCTGCTCCTTGAGCCAATAACAATGGAAATTTAACAGGAAGGGTGATCGGTTCTTTATTCCGCCCATCATAACTCAATTGCCAATCGGTAGTATCAGGATTGAAGACCACTTCATTGGCAAACTTAGACAGTCGGCCTTCGATATAACGAGGGGCAGCAGCGGAGTCTCCGGTAATCGGATCTCCCCAGTTACCCTGACAGTCGATCAGTAAATCTTTTTGCCCTATTTGAACCATCGCATCCCCAATGGAAGCATCCCCATGTGGGTGGTACTTCATGGTATTACCGATGACATTTGCCGCTTTATTATATCGTCCATCGTCCATTTCCTTCAGGGAATGGAGGATACGACGTTGAACGGGCTTGAAACCATCATTGATATGTGGTACCGCGCGGTCCAATATGACATAAGAAGCGTAATCCAGAAACCAATTTTCATATAGTCCCGACAAGGGGATGGTATTGCTTTGTTGGTCTTGATTTGGGTTTGAGTCGTTATTCTCTTCTATATCGTTGATTTCGTCACTCATGAAATTTTCGTAAGATTTTGATGGGTTTACAGGATTGATTTCCGCAAACCTCGTAAAAATACAAAATTCATTTTATTTGTCTTATTTTTAGGATTATTCTACAATCTATCAAAACCCTATCAGATGAAAAGACTTGTGACCCTCTTGTTATTTTGTTCCCTCCTGAATTTTCTTTTTGCCCAAAGTGCAAATTATGGCTTGAAGGAGAATATTTCTTATGTGCCTTCCAATGCGGATCCGTATAGCAAGGAACGCTGTCAAGTGGATGTGTACTACCCGAAGGACAAGAAAGATTTTGCTACCATCGTGTGGTTCCATGGTGGCGGATTGACGGAAGGAAGGAAAGAGATTCCGGCTTACCTGAAAGAAAAAGGTGTCGCCGTAGTAGGGGTCGGTTATCGACTGTCGCCCAATGTCAAGGTTGAAGATATCATCAAGGATGCTGCAAAAGCGGTTCACTGGACTTTCGATCATATTGCTGAATTTGGAGGCAGCAACAAAAAGATTGTTCTTTCCGGTCATTCTGCTGGAGGGTATTTGAACCTGATGCTTGCTTTAAATTCCCGCTATTTAGCTGATGAAGGTGTCAATTCAGACGATCTATTTGCTGTAGTTCCCTTCAGTGCTCAATGCATCAGCCATTTTACGGCCCGTGCCGAAAAAGGGATCCATATCAATCAACCTGTCGTTGATGAATTTGCACCTCTTTTTTGGGTCCGGAAAAACAATGTTCCGATGACCTTGATCACAGGAGACCGGGAGCTTGAAATGGTCGGTCGATATGAAGAGAATGCCTACTTGGCTAGGATGTTTAAGATAGTTGGCCACACTCAGGTTAAATTATTAGAATTAGACGGGTATGATCATGGAATGGCCTATCCCGCTTTCCCGCTTTTATTGAAAGAAATCGAACGGTTGAATAAATAAATAAAAGTTTATTTTACTAATATTTTTAGTAATTTTGAATTGTTTCATATTCGGAATTACTATGAATTTGGTTGATAATAAGCGTTTTGTGGCTCATTTGGACTTGGATACGTTTTTTGTAAGCGTAGAACGTCTGAAGAACAGTAAGTTCATTGGTAAACCTTTGATTGTGGGAGGGTTGAGCGACCGTGCGGTAGTTTCGGCCTGCAGTTATGAGACCCGGAAATTTGGAGTCCATAGTGCGATGCCGATGAAACTGGCTTTGCGTTTATGTCCGCATGCTATTGTGGTACGTGGCGATATGGACAGTTATAGCTATTATTCAAGGGTGGTGACCGATGTGGTTCGGGAGACTGTTCCGGTAATGGAAAAGGCGAGTGTGGATGAGTTTTATGTGGATCTGACAGGTGTTGACCGTTTTTTCGGTTGCAGTCAGTTTATGATAGAGCTGAAAGGGAAGATCCAAAAGGAGAGTGGTCTGCCGATTAGTTATGCTTTAGCATCCAATAAGCTGATCAGCAAAGTGGCGACCGATGATGCAAAACCCGATGGACGCAAGGAGATATTGCATGGCCTAGAAAAAGATTACCTGGCTCCTCTGAAAATCCAACGGATGCCGGGGATAGGGGATAAGACCAGCATGCTCCTGCTGCAGATGGGCGTCAAAACGATCAAGATATTGAGTGAGATCCCGGTTCCAATGATGCATAACCTTTTAGGGAAAAACGGGATTGACCTTTCCAGAAAAGCCAATGGGATCGACCCTTCACCCATTATTCCCTATTCTGAACAAAAGAGCATCGGCACGGAAGAAACCTTTCTGCAAGATACCATCAACATGCAGTTCCTGAACAGTGAATTGATCCGGATGACAGAACGGTTGACTTTTCAATTGCGCAAGCAGGAGCGATTGACCGGTTGTGTTACGGTAAAATTGAGGTATGCCAATTTTGATACGGTCAGTAAACAGATGGTGATTTCCTATACCGCCTCTGATACCGTATTGCTGAAGAAGGTCAAAGAACTTTTTGCTAAGCTCTACGACCGCCGGATGCTGGTCCGGTTGATCGGGGTTCGGTTCAGCCATCTGGTGCAGGGATCACAACAGATCAATCTATTTGAAGATACTGAAGAGGCTGTGCGCTTGTACCAAGCCATGGATGCCATGCGAGCTCGATATGGTGACGAGGCAATCAAACGGGCGATATCCTTAAAAGAAATCAATAAAAAGGATCGGAGTCCCCATTTTTAACATTCCTTGGAGTGCAACAGCTTTAAGGAAGATTTCTTATAGGTCAACTGTCGAAAGGTCTGCAGATAAGATGAGGCCATGATTTCCCAACCGTAGTGCTCTAAACTAAAGGCTTGATAAGATTTTGCCAAGACCTGATATCCATCTGTATTATCTAGGACTGCATTTAACTGGTCGACCCAACGGTCTGAATCATTGGAAGGAAGAAGGATCCCGTTTTTCTGATGTTGAACAGCGTCGGTTATTCCTTCCAGAGAAGAAGCAAGGACCAAGGTGCCAGCCACTGAAGCTTCTAAGCAGACCAATCCAAAACCTTCCATATCACCCGGTACCTGAATGTTGGGCATCAAAAAAGCCGATGCATGCCCTAAAAGCGATTGAAGATGCTGAAAAGGAACTTTGCCAAGATGTTTTACCCGAGAGTCGATGATAGGGTCTTGCAAAAGTTTTCGGATTTCGCTTTCATCTGAAGGGTATCCCAAAAAAAGAGTAATCAAGTGGAATATTTTTTTAGGAAGTAGACGAAGGATTTTTTCCGTAAAACTAGCTTTTTGATTGAAAGGGCCAATCATCAACAGTTGAAATTCGGATGGCATTTGAGGAACAACTTCCCTCAACAACCATGCGAAGCCTTTTCGTTTCACGGGACGACCCAAGGTCACCATGTATTTCTTGTTGAGGTCAATCTGTGGATAATAATGCTTGATCTGTTCCAAAGGAGCCGGTCTGGATTTGGCAATATCATGGTCAACGCCATTTTTGATAACGGTTATTTTATCTTCGGAAATGCCACGACGGATGGCAGCTTTTGCAGTGGCTGAGCTAACGGTAATGATGTGGTCATATTCATTGAAACGTGGCAGGATTTTCTTCTGAAAGTATCTCAAAGGGAACACCACATCCAGACCATGTAGGGTAACCACTCTTTTCAAATGTTTATAGCCGGAATGAAAGAGCGCAAGCGATGCAATCAGTCCGTCGTTAAAATGGATCAGTTGAATATTGGGATGGAGTTCCAATGTCCTTAGGATATTGCTATTGAGGTTCCAGAAAAACTTCAACAGGCTCTCTTCCCCTTTTCTATAAACCAGCATATGGATCTGAACCTGCGGATGCTTGCTAAGGTTGTTGATCAGTTCAAAGCTTTGTTTTTCCATACCACCTGTTGCAGGTGGATATTTATGACTAACAAATAATATTTCCATTTTTCAGCGTAGATGATTGTGTACTGTCCTTTTTGACAAATAGGTATAGGATAAACCCTACAGCTATCCAGAAAAGCTGTCTTGCACGGCGAAGGATGGAGGCCGAAATCCAGATGCTAGAGGCACTGATACCTATGATCTGTAGCATCATCTTGTTCCCAAGCTCTTCAACTCCCAATTGTCCAGGAACAAAGGCTCCCGCACTTTTAAATACAATGACGCCCATATCCAGCAGCAAACCATGCATGGGCTCTACCTCAAAGCCTAAAAAAAGCAGGATGAGATAGAATTCCAAGCTGCCGATAATCCAATGGATACCCGCTAAGAGGTAAGAGTACCAAAATAACCTTGGGTTAAACCGGTAAGACTTTCGGATATTGAATATCAATTGCAAGACCTTTGATCTGAGTTTTTTCCAAAAGCCATCGATATCTTCACTGTTCACGGGTTTTGAAGAGGATCTGCTAAAGATGAGCCAATAGAAAAAAACTAAGTTCAACAGGATCAAGAATGCAACAAAGACATAGAAAGCAACTCCTATGCTCTTCAATGCAGCTTGCCCAGCTTCCATGCCACTCAGCCAAAGGCAGGCAATCAGGAACAAGAGGATCTGTGAAAGTACCACTGTGATCCTGGAAGTCGCAACAGAACTTAAAGCTACTTCGGTGGAGATCCCATAAGGTTTGAGCATTTCAGCTTTCAGTAAATCTCCTCCGACTATGCTCGTCGGGTTATACTGACCGACGGTTTCGCCAATTTGCCGGACCGCAAACATCTTCATCAAACTGATTTTCTTGCGGTCCTCAGCCAGACAGACATACCAAGACCAGGTACCAAAAAAATAAGCCAAGAAAGTAACCCCAAGGAGATAGATGAATCTATATCCAATTGTTAGCAATTCCTTTTTTATAGCTGAGAAATCGGTGTTGAGGATATAGACAGCTATAAAACCAAGTATGATGAGGATAAGCCCAGTTTTGACCGTTTTTTTGCTGATCCTTAGTTTCCTGCCCATGCAATACCGTTTATGGGTTCGGAAGCTAACTCATGGATGTCATCAAAATAAGTTTGTGCCAACTCCCCCCAATCCAATTTTCTCACGTAATTCAGTCCAGCCTGTTGGAATTCGTTTTTTATTTGGGGATCGCTCAGGATCTTATGGATGAAATACATGTATTCCAAGGCATTGTTGGGCACACATTTGTACCCATTTCTTCCGTGTTCAATCAGGCTGGAGCTCCCTCCTCCATTGGCAATGACACAGGGAAGACCGGATGCCATGGCTTCTATTACCACGTTTCCATAAGTTTCCGAAGTAGAGGTGAAAAGGAACACGTCAGAAGAAGCATATAGTTTTGATAGTTCAGTATGGTCTAATTTTCCCAAGAAATGAGCTGTAGGCATCAGCATTTCTGCTTCTTCCCTTGCGGCTCCATCGCCTGCGATAATTAAGTTATATTCAAATTTTGATTTTTTGAGATGCTGATAAACGTCGATTAAGGTTTGCACGTTTTTCTCCCAGACCAAGCGGCTTGCAAACAAAATATTGGGTTTGTCGTTTTTTGTGATATCCCGGATATAGGCTCGGTCAGCTTTCTCGGGGTTAAACAATCTCAGGTCGATACCCCTTTGCCATAAAGTCAAACGATCGGACTGTATCCCAATTTCCTTAAGTTCATCCATGATATTATTGGCGGGCACATAAATCTTATGGCAACTGTTGTAGAAGCGGAGCATAGCCTTGCGCATCCAATATTCTGCAGGCCTGATCAAAGAAGATAGATTGCGGAGATAATAAGCGATATACGAGATAAAGTGGGTGTGATAGATACTCAGGATCGGGATGTTCCTTTTTCTTGCATATTTCATGGCAAAGAACCCTAAAAGGGAGGGAGTTGCGATATGGATCACGTCCGGAGCAAAATTATCCAAGGCCTCTTCCAGTTTCCATTTTGATAATTGGGGAACTGCCAATGAATAATCATCATTGATCGGAATGCGGAAGGTCGGGACTTGATAAGATTGATGCGTCTTGAAGTTTTCAGGACCTTTTCCATAAATGAAAAGGTAAGAAAAAGCCGTGTGATCGATTCGGTTTATGATTTGAAACATGGTCCTTGAGGCCCCGTCAAAATCTTCTATGAGAATCTCAGAAAAAAAAGCAACTTTCTTCATTTAGAATTCAAATTGTCTATCGGGTAAAAGTATAGGCTCAGTGTTTCTTTATTGCTAATTTGGTGTTATGCTATTGTGAATGAAATGTTTAGGAATGATGAAGTCTTAATAAATCCTAAATATCAAATCAACAAACCTTTAATCTTACCTTAAGATTAGATTTAACCGTGTACGGTAGTTTTGCTATAGGAATTACGATTGATAGATATGCTGATCAACCTTCCTTATCCTCAGAAAAGTAAAGCGTGGCATTTCAGGTTTATAGTACTGATGTCGATTATTTTCTCCCTTGTTTTTATGTTCAGTTACAAGCGCAGCAATGGCTCCAAAGCAATGCCCTTGCTGAACTATCCTGAACTGGAACATCGTTCATCTGGAGAATTATCGCTATTGACCTATAATATTGCAGGGCTTCCGCAACTGATTTCCAGTGCCGAAACTCCAAGGGCGGCCAGTATCCGGACCATTGGTGAACGGATCAACCGCTTTGACATCGTCAATGTTCAAGAAGATTTCAATTACAATTTTGAATTGTATGCTTCCAATCTGCATTTATTTCGAACCGTAAGCATGGGGACTGTTCCTTTCGGGGATGGTTTGAGTACCCTTTCCAAATATCCTATTAAAGACTCCGAGCGAATTTCCTGGAAAGACTGTAGCGGCAGTGATTGCTTGACACCGAAGGGATTCAGTTATGCCCGATTAGAGATTGCTAAGGATGTGTTCCTGGATGTCTATAACATACATGCCACAGCCCAGGACAATAGGTCTGCGGTTGTTGCAAGAAAGAAAAATCTAGAGCAGTTCGCGAACTACATAAAAGAAAAATCTGCAGGACAACCTCTGTTGATCATGGGTGATTTCAATGCACATTATGCCTTTGCTGAAGATAATGTGCGGACCTTCCAAAAAGAGATGGACTTAGTCGATACCTGGGTTTTTCTTCGAAACCAAGGCCGGTTGCCCGAGCATGAAGAAAACTTTATTGCACAGCACGCTTTGACCGTAACGGACGATTGCGAGAGCATCGACAAGATTTATTTTCGCAATAGCAAACAGTTGATATTCAAACCAAAAAATTACCAAGTGCAACATGAGCTTTTCAGTACCGATACGGGCGAACCTCTTTCCGATCATTGTGCTATCTCATTAAAATTGGAATGGGAATTGAACGATTCTTTGATGACTTCTGATAAGAAATCTAAGGTCATTGATCAATTAGAAGGTTTCCATGGTGGTGAGTAACAAAAACTTAATGTTGAATTCCCATTTAGATAATTTGAAGAAGATACTTTTATTTCATATAAGTTAATAGATGACCATACTTTTTATACTCGCAGCGGTAATTATAGTTTTACTATTTGTTTTCAAGAGCTTAAAGGGAAAGCTGATTTCCGTAGCTATCCCCCAAGAAGAATCCTCTTCAGAACGTTTTTTGCAAGGGAAAATATCATTGTTGACCTATAATATCGCAGGGTTACCCCAAGGGATCTCGGCAGCAAAGCTCCCTAGGAAATTCAGTATTGCCGAAATCGGTGAAAAAGTTGAGCCTTATGATATTGTCAATGTCCAAGAAGATTTTAACTATAATACTTCATTTTATTCCAAGAACTTACATCCTTATCGTACGCAGACCAAAGGGAAGATTCCAATTGGCGATGGTCTGAATACCTTGTCCAAGTATCCTATCATTGAATACAGAAGGATTCCATGGCGCCATTGCAGTGGTCCTGATTGTTGGACCGTGAAAGGGTTTAGCTTTGCGCAGATCCAATTGGCCAATCAAGTAACTGTCGATGTTTATAATGTGCATGCAAACTCAAGCGATGTTGCTCGCGCAGCTCGGGCAAGAAGGGAAAACTTTAGACAGTTGGCGACTTATATCAACGATAATTCCGCAGGTAGGCCTTTAATCGTCATGGGTGATTTTAATGCCCATTATGCTTATAAAAGAGACAATTTGCATGAGTTCCTTCTGACCACGGGGCTGTCTGATGGTTGGGTCCAATTCCTCCGTAAAGGTGTTTTTCCAGAGGTTATTCCCAAGTTTATTGCGCAGCATATGTTGAGCCTCAACAACGACACGGAGAGTTTAGATAAGATTTTCTTTAGAAATAGCGACCACCTGAAATTTCAGCCAATGGACTATCAGGTCGAGATCCAGCATTTCACAAGTGCCGATGGAGAAGCCCTGTCTGACCACTTGGCGGTTTCCATGCAACTGAACTGGACCTGGGAGGATTAATCTCCATAATAGCTGATTGACCATTTAGTATATAATTAGTAATATTAGATTTAGCTGGGCTTCAATAGTTCAGCTTTTTTGAAAGTATTTTTGCTAATATTTTTAGTAAAATGAATTAAAAAAACCTTAATCTTGTAAAATGTTTTTGAATTGCAAGACCTGGTTTAGTTTTCATTATGGAACCTTTCCTACAAAGGATTTGGTAGAAAGTGCGCAGTCTTTAGGGATTAAGGCCATGGCTTTGACAAATATCAACAGTACGGCAGATTGTTGGGATTTTGTGCTCAAATGTCAGGAAGCAAACATCAAACCTATTGTAGGGGTCGAAATACGCAATGAAAACGAATTATGTTATATCCTTTTGGCGAAAAACAATGCCGGTCTATACGTCATCCAGAGTTTCCTTTCCTTTTATAAACAGAGGAAGTTGGATTTCCCCAAAAAGCCACCTTTTGAATCCGATGATCTTTGGGTCATCTATACTTTTGAGAATCATCCTGAGATCGAACAGCTAAGGCCAAATGAACTCATTGGATTAAGGAAGGAGGACCTCAATAAATTGAGCTGGCAAGAGGCACTTCAAGCTGACTGCTGGGTCGTGCTGCAACCTGTGACCTATCAAGATAAGACTTACTATGACCTGCATCGGATCTTAAGGGCAATTGCTAAGAATACGCTACTGACGAAATTGGTCAAAGAGGATTATGCCAGACCAAATGAGACCTTGATGGATGAAGAAAGCTTGGTCTCTGCCTATGCAAAGTTCCCATCTGTTATCAGCAAGACAATGGAAGTGGTCAAGAGCTGTTCGATTGAAATGACCTTCCATATCGATAAAAACAAGAAACACTTCACTGCGAGCATGGATGATGACCATGAACTGTTAAGAAAGTTGGCTATTGAAGGCTGCAAGATCCGGTATGGCAGCAAGAACAAAAAGGCCATGGAGCGGGTGGAAAAGGAACTTTCCATTATCAAGCAATCTGAATTTAATTCCTATTTTTTGATTGTTTGGGATATGTTGCGGTATGCCAATGAGCAAGGGTTTTATCATGTGGGGCGGGGAAGTGGTACCAACTCGGTCGTTGCCTATTGCCTGCGCATTACCGATGTGGATCCCATCAAGCTAGATCTATATTTTGAACGGTTTTTAAATCCCAACCGGACCTCTCCACCCGATTTTGATATTGACTTTAGCTGGAAAGATCGTGATGCCATCTTTGAGTACCTGTTTATGCGATATGGTCGTCAGCATGTCTCTTTACTGGGCATGTACAATACTTTTCAGCGAAGGGCAATTGTGAGGGAACTGGGAAAGGTATTTGGACTGCCTAAAGAGGAGATCGATGAATTGGTGCATAAGCGAGAATGGAGTGCTGAGGATAAAATCCAACGGTGGATCCAGAAATATGGAGCCCTGTTGGTTGATTTCCCTAGCAATATCAGTGTCCATGCCGGTGGGGTGCTGATCAGTGAAAAACCATTGAATGAATACGGCGTATTGGAATTACCGCCAAAGGGATTTCGGACCCTCCATATGGATATGTTCGAGGCCGACAGGATAGGGCTCTTTAAATTTGATATCCTGAGTCAGCGTGGCTTGGGGCATATCAAAGACGCCCTAGGATTGGTGCAGAAAAATAAAGGTAAGCATGTCGACATTCATCAGGTGGAACGCTTCTTTGAAGATCCCAAGCTTGCAGAAATGATCCGAAAGGCAGATACCATTGGCTGTTTTTATATCGAAAGCCCTGCTATGCGACAGCTTTTGGGCAAACTGAAATGTTCTGACTACCTTACCCTCGTGGCGGCCAGTTCGATCATTCGGCCAGGAGTCGCTCAATCGGGCATGATGAAACAGTATATCGAACGCTATCATGATCGCGATAAAATCGAATACCTGCACCCTAAAATGAAGGAACTCCTCGAAGAGACCTTCGGAGTGATGGTCTATCAGGAAGATGTGATCAAGGTTGCCCATCATTTCGGTGGGATATCCTTGGAGGAGGCCGATATCCTGAGACGGGCCATGAGCGGAAAGTACCGTTCTGAAAATAAGTTTGAGCTGATGCGTGCGAAATTCTTTTCAAACTGTAGGGAACAAGGCTATGATGAATCTGTCACCTCCGAGGTTTGGCGGCAGATGGAGAGCTTTGGTGGTTATTCCTTTGCCAAAGGGCACTCGGCCTCCTTTGCTGTGGAGAGTTATCAGAGCCTTTACCTCAAAACGTATTACCCCTGTGAATTTTATGTCGCCGTTATCAATAATTTCGGCGGCTTTTATCGCACGGAATTCTATTTCCATGAATTACGGAGGAATGGCGGCATCATCCAACTTCCATGCTTGAACAACAGCGATCATCTTACCAATATTACCGAGCAACAGGTCTATGTCGGTTTTATCCACTTGCAAGGTCTGGAGCAGGAGTTTGCCCATCAGATCGTGGAGGAAAGGCAGCGAAATGGACCGTATAAAAGCTTGAATGATGTCCTACAGCGATTGCATCCGGCTCCCGAACAGCTCAATATCCTGATCCGGATCGGTGCATTGCGGTTCACGGGCTTGGATAAGAAAACCCTGCTATGGGAAGCAAACTTCAGGAATAAACGGACAGAGAAAGATGATCCTGTAACGCTTTTCCAAACAGAGGAAATCAAGTTTTCCCTGCCTGATTTTGAAAAGAACAGGATGGATGACCTGCGTGATGAACTCGATCTCTTGGGCTTTGTCGTGGGCGACTTCTTTGAGCTGTTGAATAAGGAGCATCTGAAAGGTTCGGTCTTGGTCAATCAGTTGCCTGATCTCCTTGGCCAACAGATCAAGATCATCGGCCGATTGGTCACCTTGAAAGAAACCCGAACCATTAAAAAAGAACGGATGTGTTTCGGGACATTTCTCGATGTGGAGGGAGACTGGTTGGATACCGTGCATTTTCCGCCCGTACTCCGTCAATACCCTTTCCAGGGAAGCGGCTTTTATGAACTCCACGGAAGGGTTATGGAAGAATTTGGAGTCTACAGTGTCGAGATCTCTGCCATGCGGAAGCTCGGATTCAACATTCAGCAAGAAGTATAAAAACACAAAAGACATAAGGCGAACCTTATGTCTTTTGTCTTAAGTCCGAAAAACTTATTCTTCGTCCTTCTTCTTGAATTTATCTTGCGGAAGGTCTTCATAAGGGAGCTCCTCAGATTCATTGATCTCTTTATAGGTCATTTCAGAATGCGGAGTTTCCTCTGGACCATCTACCGTAACATTGACATCCACTTCAATTTTTTTCTTGTTTTTGGGCATCCGAACGATTCCCCATTTCATCAGCAGCTCCTGTGTCGAGTTCCGCTTGAGATGGAGTTTCTCTGGCTCACCAATCAAGAAACCAAATGCTTCCATATTTGGGTTTGCATCAAAAATAACCTTTAACGTTGCGATAAAAGGCAGCGCAATGATCAAACCGGCCAATCCAAATAACATCCCGCCCAATAGGATTCCGATGATTGCCATCAATGGATTGATGCTGACCTTGGAACCCACAATATTTGGCGTAATGATGTTACCCTCCAGGAATTGCACCACTTGAAACCAAGCCACCACACCCAATGCGTATAGAGCACTATCCTTTGTGGCCAATGCAAATAATGCAGGCAAGATCGATCCAATGGCAATACCTATATAAGGAAGCAACATCAGCAGGGAGGCCAACGAGCCGAAAAACCAAGCATAGTCAATACCCATCGCCATGAGTCCCACCGTATTCAGTACAGCAACAATTCCCATTACGGTAATCAGCCCTACCAAATAACTCTGAACCACATCGTATATTTTGTTCAACACCTCATTGACTTTACTCTGAGGAGTTGTTTTAAAAGCTTTAAAGAAAAATTCCCGAAAGAAATCACGGTAATACAATAGGAAAAAGCTCAATAATGGAACCAAGATGGCACTGGCCAGGATATTCCCAATCGACCCAAATGTACTGGATACCATACCTCCGGCATTCTCCATGGCTTTTTCCCCCTGCTCGCGCAGTTTTTCCATCACTTCAGTCCTTTCAATGCCGAATTGGCTTTTCAGCCACTTCTGCCCACCCTCTAATACAGACATCACTTTGTCCGTGATCGCTGATGCATCTTTACCGATCAAGATACTCTCATAAACAATAAACCACGATAGACCCGAGATAATTGCTATGGCTACAATGACAGCCAAGATCGCCGAAAAGGCCTTTCCAAGACGGATTCTTTCAAATAATCTTGCCAATGGATAAAGGGAAATTGAAATCAGGATTGAAAAAATGAGCGGTAATAGAACACCCTGGGTAAAGTACATGACGGCAATGATAAGAACCAAGGCCATCAAGCTCGATGCAAGCTCAAAGGAATACGGTCTTTTGGTTTGTTTATTTTCCATACGAATGCTATAACAGGTTATTAGTTTTTTTGTTTTTTGAATTCCAGTAAATCACATAAAAAAATGCCAGCAAGATGATCAGGGCATTCCCATAGAAAATATACGGAATTCTAAGGATTTCATCGTGATAGATATATCCAGCAAATAATGCGCCACCTCCAATACCAGCTTCCAATGCGATATACATGGTCGCCATGGCTTTCCCACGATATTGCGGCAGTGAAAGATCAATGGTCCAGGCATTGACTGCTGGCGAAAAAATACCCGTACCTATCCCGTAAAGGCAGGCACCGATCACCAATTGAGCAATGCTGTTTCCAAAACCAAGGTACAAAAGAGAGATAGCGACCACTACCAGCCCTACTTTCATCACACTGATCCTACCGTAGCGATCGGCCACTTTCCCCGAAACAAATCGAATCCCTATGGACGCCAAGGTATAGGCCGTGAAAAACAGCCCCTTATTTACTATGCCCAAATGTTCGCTCCAATCCGGAATCAAAGTCAAAATTACACCATAAGCCGAGTAGGAGAGAAGCGTAACGATTGCTGCAGGAATCACACGCACTTCAATAATATCACGGCGTGAAATCTTGAGCATCTTAGGCGAGAATCTATTTTTGTCCTTCAGGGTTTCCTTCATGTTCATCACGATAATGATGGAAAGGAATGCAAATGCTGAAGAGCTATAGAACATGGTATTCAGATCATACTTTAGGGCAATATAACTTCCAATTGCCGGTCCAACGGCACCACCGATGCTGAAACATAGCCCATGCATCCCCAATGCCTCACCCCAACGCGTCGATGGGATAATATCAGCGATATATGCCGAGGTGGCCGTGGGCTTAAATCCAGTGGAGAAACCATGGACTAAGCGAAGGAGAAAGAATCCAGCAACACTGCTCAGGATAGGATATAAAAAACCACAGATGACACAGACGGTAGACCCTATGGCCATCACAGGTACTCGGCCCCATTTGTCCGTCAATCTGCCACTAAATGGTCTTGAAATCCCAGCTGTAAGCGTGAAAAGAGCAATGATCAGGCCCTTGTGGGCTGCACCTCCCAAAGAGGACAGGAAATTGGGTAACTCTGGAATGATCATGTTGAAACTCGCAGAGAATAGGAGAGAGCTCAAACAGAGCAGTCCAAATTGTATTGTATATAAAGGTTGATCTTCGTTTTCGATATTATCCATTTTTCTTTTCCATATTTTGTCGCGTCAATTCTGAACAAAATATTGTTGTCGCCACTGCAACATTTAATGACTCAGCCTTGCCAACCCGCGGAATGGTCACTGCCTGATCAATTTTAGGGATCAAGCTTTCCCTGATTCCATTTCCCTCATTGCCCATCATGATAAACCCTTCATTCCCAAAATTGGTCCCATAAATAGAATCCCCGTCCAACAATGCCCCAAAAACCGGCATGCTGTTTTTCTGAATGAACTCTTCCAGATCCAGATAGTGTAATTTAATACGGGAAAGTGAACCCATGGTCGCCTGTACGACCTTGGGATTGTAGGCATCTACAGTGCCTATTGAACAGATAATGTTTTCAATCCCGAACCATTCCGCCGTACGGATGATGGTTCCCAAATTGCCAGGATCTTGAACATCATCCAAGATCAAACTATGCCTCCCCTGTAAATCCTTTACCTGTAATTGATTAAAATGAGGGATTTCCACCAAAGCCAAAGCCCCTTGCGGATTCTTTAAGCCACTTATTTTCCCAAACTCTGACTCACTAAGCTCTTCAAGTTTTATATTTTGCGGTATTTTGCCCAATTTTGCAGCGGCATCTACTGTCGCAAATATTTTACTTATCTTGTAGCTGGAATGTATAAACTCCAAAACGGATTTTATGCCCTCTACCACAAATAAGTTATGCTGAGTTCGAAATTTTTTATGCTGCAATGAAGTAATTAGACTGATTTGAGCTTTTGACAACATGGGATGAATGACTAATAAAAGAAGTTTATTATTTTTTGCAAGTATAACGTTTTTGTCGCTAATTATTGCGTCCTGTCGATCTGCGAAATACCTCGACGACAATCAATACCTGGTCACAGATGTCGATCTAAATGGCGTAACTCCCGAATTGAAAGAACCCGCTGGCATGTACGTGGCCAATGAAATTCGTCCGAATTCTCCGCTCTATCTGACCATCTATAACATATTCAATACCCGAGACGGTCAATATAAAACTGAAAAAATAAAAAATGTCGGTGAGGCACCGAGAATCCTAGACTCTGCGGTAGTCGAGCTATCGGCGACCCAAATTCAACGCTTCCTCCAAACCAAAGGTTATTTTAATGCCAAGGTTGAACCACAGATAGAATTCAATAAAAAGAAAGCAAAAATCAACTTCAATGCGAACCTGGGAAACCCTTATACCATTCGGGAAATCGATAGGACAGTAGAGGACCCCGCCGTTGATTCCATCTATCAAGAAAAGGTCGTCCCAATTAGTCCCTTGAAATCAGGAAAACGCTATGATGCTTCTGATCTTTACCTAGAACGAGAGCGTTTATATACCAATATGAGAGAATCGGGATACTATGATTACCTAAGGCAATATATGCGGGCTGGAATTGATACCATTGATTTGGATAATCAAGCTGATTTATTGATCCAGGTGTCCAATAGAGAAGATTCAACTAAACATAAGATTTATTATATTGACAGTGTGTACTTTACGGTTGAAGCTGCCGATCCGGAATTAAAGAAGAATTCTGAGGGTAAATTTGACAGCCTGACCAAGATTTTCTATACCGATCAAACCGGCAATTTTAAACTAAGACCGTTATCCAGATATGCATTCCTGAGAACAGGACAAAAGTTCAATAGTGCGAATGAGGAATTGGCCTACGACCGGTTATATGAAATGAATGGTTTCCGATCGGTAAAGATCAATTACCAGCAAAAAGATTCCAATAAATTGGATGTCCATTATAATGTGGTGCCACGTTCTGCCATGAGCAACCAGATTGAAGGCGAATTTACTTTCAGCTCTGGAATGAGCGGTTTTAACGTGGGGAATACCTTCTCCCATCGAAATGTCTTCGGTGGATCGGAAACCATTGAGGTCAAAATGCGCTATGGAGTACTTTTTGATTCCAGGTTGCCGGGTAGCTTGGCCGATAAGATCTTTAACAATGACTTTCAGGTAGGGGTTAACCTGTCCTTTCCTAGGTTATTGACCCCTTTCCGGGTTCGTAGCGTAGGTCGTTACGGTTTGCCTAGAACCACCTTTTCATCTAGTTTGCAATTGTTCTTTCAGGATCAAACCTATGCCAACCGGTATTGGATCAATAGCTTAAACTACATCTGGTATGAGGCAACCAATAAGATGCATAGTCTGACTCCGGTGGTTATCGAGTATAGACACGGACAGTTGAACGAAGAATTTAAACAGAGCCTGATCGATCAGGGCTATGGCCTGTATGTTCGAAGCAATGACCGTAAATACTTTGGCTTAGGTGCACAGTATGCCTATACCTACAATGGACCAAAATTAACAACCAAAGAAAACTTCAGTTATTTCAGGGGAGCGGTCGATGTCAGTGGAAATCTGTTAGGTGTGTTGGGGAATGTCATGAAATTCAAGCAGAATCAAGACGGCGAGAAGCTGATCTTTGGGGTGCCATTTCTACAATATGTGAAAGGTGAAATAGACTATCGTTGGTACAGACATCTGGGCGGAAATAAACAGTTTGTGTTTCGGGTCAACTCCGGTGTTGCGGTTCCTTATGGTAACAACTCCTCCCTGAACATGATTTTTGAAAAGAGTTTCTTTGCAGGGGGTATGAATGGTATCCGCGCTTGGCAAGCCCGTACGCTGGGTCCAGGGGGCTATAACCGTTCTTCCATCAACCCTGAATTCCGTGTAAACCTGAGAAACCTCGATCAGCTTGGTGAAATAAAGTTGGAAACCAATGCTGAATTTCGCTTCCGCATGCTGAACAATTTCTTTGGGGCCAAGTTAAATGGAGCCACATTTTTAGATGCTGGAAACGTATGGAGGATCCGTGAAGATATCATCAATCCTAATGGGGAGTTCCGTGGGGATAAATTCCTTTCGCAAATTGCACTGGGCACTGGTTTCGGTCTTCGTGTCGACCTCGATTATTTTATTATCCGTTTAGATGCAGGTCTTAAACTGAAAGATCCACAGTTTTCAGGTTCGGATCAATGGGTTATCAAGGACTTCTTCAATGCCAAGAAATTCAAACAGGATTATTATCAGACCAACTGGCCAGACCGATATAGCTTTATCCAATATAATTTCGGGGTAGGGATGCCGTTCTAGAGCAGGCCTTTCAATCCCATGATACTGCTTTCGATCAACTGTCGAACATCCAATCCTTTGCTATAGTTCAGGTAGAAATAAATAGCCGCTAGAATTAACAGGGTAATCAGGAAGCGCTTGAACTTATAGGCAATGTACAGGATCAACAAGGGAATAATGATCAAAAGAAATCCACTGATTTTATAAGGGGTAATGCCTTTGTCGGTCACCCGCAAGAAAAAAAGTTTCCCTAAATCAGAACCTGCGAATTTATGCTTAAAAAACACAAAGGTTGAAGATTCAATGGGATTGCTTGTAACAGCCACACCATCGGTAAATTTCAGTTCCTGCGAAAAACCATTGATGGTGAAATTATAATTGCCGTTGACCGTATTATCTGTTTTTTCAGCGGTATCGATGGCAATTATCGCTAATTTTCCATTCTGCGAAAGGTTTTCCTTTACTGTAAAGTCCTTAATAATTGTGTTTTGCGCCAGCAATTCTAGGGGCATAAGGTACAAGATACCAAGGCATAAGAAAAGAAACCATCTGTTTTTCATGATGCAATGATACAAAATTGCATGGATTCTAAAAATGGATAGGCTACAAATTCAAGTTTATTAATTGCGGAGGTCTTCTTATCTTTGCTCACGTTACAAATAAAAAAGCATAATTATATGTTGCAATTAAATTACATCCGCGAAAATCGGGACCATGTAGTTGAAAGGCTTGGAGTTAAGAATTTCAACGAAGTAGAATTGGTCGATCAGATCATTGCTTTAGACGAACAACGTCGCAAAACTCAAAATCAATCTGACTCTGTTGCAGCTGAGGCAAACTCGTCCGCTAAGCAAATTGGAGACTTGATGCGTCAAGGTAAGAAAGAGGAAGCTGAAGCAATAAAATCGCGTTCTGCATCATATAAAGAGCAAATCAAAGAGCTTTCAGAAGCATTGGATAAAATCGAAAAAGAACTGCACGATAAGTTGATCCAATTGCCGAATCTTCCTTATAAACTGGTTCCTGCTGGATTGACTCCAGAGGATAATGAAGTGGTTCTAGAAAATGGAACGGTCCCTCAGTTACCTGAAGGAGCATTGCCTCACTGGGAATTAGCAGCTAAATACGATATCATTGACTTCGAATTAGGTACTAAGATCACCGGTGCTGGTTTTCCAGTGTATAAAGGAAAGGGCGCCCGTTTGCAACGAGGATTGATTAACTTCTTCTTGGATGAAGCTGCTAAAATGGGCTACCGTGAGGTTCAGGTCCCTATTGTAGTGAATGAACATTCTGCCTATGCAACTGGTCAATTACCTGATAAAGAAGGTCAGATGTACCATGTCACAAACGACGACTTTTATCTGATTCCAACTGCAGAGGTGCCAATCACAAATATTTACCGTGATACCATTGTTAAAAGTGAGAATTTCCCTATCAAACATTGTGGCTATACCCCATGTTTCCGCAGAGAAGCGGGATCTTATGGTGCGCATGTCCGTGGTTTGAACAGATTGCACCAATTTGATAAAGTTGAATTGGTTCAGATCGTTAATCCTGAGAAATCCTACGAAACGTTAGAGGAGATGAGTAGCTATGTACAGTCTTTATTGCAGAAGTTAGGATTGCCATACCGCGTTTTACGTTTATGCGGAGGTGATATGAGCTTTACATCTGCCATGACCTACGATATGGAAACCTATTCAGCGGCACAAGAACGTTGGTTAGAAGTATCCTCAGTATCAAACTTTGAAACTTACCAAGCAAACCGTCTTAAAGTTCGTTTCAAAGGCGAGGATGGCAAGACCCAATTGGCGCACACCTTAAATGGTTCTGCATTGGCTTTACCTAGAATCGTAGCAACACTCTTAGAAAACAATCAAACCGAAAAAGGAATCAAGATCCCAGAAGTTCTGGTCCCTTATGTAGGATTTGACTATATCGACTAAAAAAATATCCCCGATCTCTCGGGGATATTTTTTTAGTCAGTATTGAGATATGAGATGTGAGATTTGAGATATTAAATTTGAAACCTGTATGATCTCAAATCTCAATTCTCACATCTCTCTTAGCGCCTTTCTATCTCATATCTCACATCTCAATACTCATATCTCCTCTAGGCTCCATCCTCAGCAAATACTGATCATTATCATCTTCAAATAGGACCTGCACTACCCAATTCTCTTCATGGGCTATTTTGATCAAGGTTTGTTGGTCGATGTAAAGCCATTTGAAAGGCTGTCCAAGGTTACCCTTGTATTCGTATTGAAAGTTGATCTCACCGAAGTAGTGTTCTGGTCTGGCAATCCTATACTCCTCATAGAGGTAGGAAATATCGGAACTGTCGAAAATAAGCTGTCCTTTATCGGTAAGCAGCTTTTTTGAATGTTTTAGAAGATTCCTGAATCCATCTAGGGTTTCGGCGATCCCTATTCCGTTCATCAAGAACAATAGGGTATCATATTTTTTATCCGAGAACTTAAAGAAATCAGCATGGATGACATGGTTTACACCGCGCTTTTCCATGATCTTGCAGGCTGTCTCCGAGATTTCCATGGCATCGACCTCAAATCCCTTCTCTTGCAGGTACAATGCATGTACTCCGGCACCTGCGCCAACATCCAGGACCTTGCCGTCGCAAAGGGATAGCGCAATAAATTCCAGCTCCGGAATATCTTCCTCTTCCCTGAAAAACACTTCAATGGGCATTTCTTCAATATCGCCATAGCTGCTGTGCAATAGGAGAGGTTCATTCAGCTTGCCTACAGCATGATAATCATATAGCGCTTCACCATAAACATCTCTATTCATGGTTTGCGATATTTAAGAAACGTTTCGCCATTTTTATTTCCTCGGGGTCACCGGTATGTTTGTTAGGTTCATCCGACAGCTTGATTACAGGAGTCCATTCGCCTTCATCTGGAAAGGCTTCCGTCATCTTGATTACGATATTCATCCTCGACAGACCGACATCATTGGTGAAGTCTGTTCCGATACCAAATGAATGACCGATTTTATCCTGACAGAAATTGACAATCTTTACGACCTTCTCATAATCCAGTCCATCAGAAAAGATGATGGTCTTGTTGAGCGGATTGATTCCTTTACTGTTATAGTGGTCAATAGTCTTTTGCGCAAATTCAATCGCATCGCCACTATCATGTCTGACCCCATCAAATAGCTTACTTAGCTTCTTGTCAAACTGTTTGAAGAAAACCTCTGTAGTATAGGTGTCCGAAAGGGCGATCCCTAAATCGCCACGGTAAACATCCGACCAGTTCTCCAAGCCTAAGAGGTTGGCCATCTTGTAGCCATATTTTGCGGCATGGAACATAAACCATTCATGGGCATGTGTACCGATTGGCTTAGTATGGTATTTCATGGCGAAATGCACATTGCTCGTGCCGATAAATGTCTTGGAAGGATGCTCCTTCAAGGCTTTGATCACCAAGTCATGCACGGCATAGGAGTGGCGTCTACGGGTCCCAAAGTCTGCAATCGTAATGTTGAGCTTATCGTATTTGTACATCTTTTCATGAACAATATTCATGACCTCAGCATCATCCACCCTTTTTTGTCCAGTTACTTCATAATAGGTTTCACAGATCAATGCCATCAGGGGCACCTCCCATAAAATGGTCCTATACCAATAGCCTTCGACCTTTACCGATAGATCGGGGCCATTTTGTGTAATTTTGACTTCATCTGGGTCAAAATGATAGCCTTGTAGGAAATCAAAATATGTCGGGTCGATATAAGGACAGGTCTTTGCAAAAAAGTTTTTTTCAGCAACCGTAAGCTTCAAGTTTGCCAATTGATTTACAGCTTCCCTCAGTTTTTCGGCAAAGCCCGCCGGAAACTCATGCTTCCCACGGTTGATAAATTGATAACGTGCTTTCGCCTTTGGAAAGAGTTTCACCACGGCATATTGCATGGTGAATTTGTAAAAATCATTGTCTAAAATGGAGGTAAGTTTTGCCATTCCTTAAAAAAATTATGCTTGTGCTTGAATTGAAGTTAACAAAAAGCAGGAACAAAAATGCCTTTTTATCCACAACAAAACAAAAAATCATCTCCTTTTAGATTAAATTCTAACCACAGATTTCTAGTCATTCAGGTCTTAGCTTGGCTAAGTCGTCGAGTAAAAAAACAAAGCGGGCTGATCTTGATCAGCCCGCTTTAACAAATTGTTTCAACTAAATATAAAAATTTATCCTCTATTTCCTCGACCTGAACCACGTTCAGAACGTTGGTTTGATTGTGGTCTTGAAGATGATCTAGATTCATGATTTGAACTACGTTGTACCGAAGGACGACTTTGTGGTCTTTCGGAGTTGCGTGTTTGAAATACTCTATTTTGCGACCTAGATTCTTGTTGCATTCTAGGTTGGCGTTGTTCTCTCTGTGGAGCAGATTGCCTTTGCTGGCTACGGTTCATCGACTCATTTCTAGCCGGTCTAGAACTGCGGTTCATGGATTCGTTTCTAGTTGGTCTAGAACTGCGGTTCATCGACTCATTTCTAGCCGGTCTAGAGCTGCGGTTCATGGACTCGTTTCTAGTTGGTCTAGAGCTGCGGTTCATCGATTCATTTCTGGTCGATCTAGAGCTGCGGTCCATAGACTCATTTCTAGTTGGTCTAGAACTGCGGTTCATTGATTCATTTCTAGAAGCAGGACGATCCATTGAAACGCGTCCGCGAGAAGAAGGCTGACGGTCTCTGTTGTTGTTGTTTGTGTTTCCTCGCTCTACTCTTCCAGAACGTGAATTCGTGGTGGCTTCTCTATTGCTACGGTTTGAATTGCCGTTTCCAATATGCATTTCACGTTGTCCGTTCGCATTTCTAGTGATTCTGTAGTCAGAATTACTTCTTCCGCTTTGGCTACGTCCTGACCTGTTCTCTACGCGATTGGCAGGAGATCTGTCAGAAGAACGTGAGCTACGATTGTTTTCAAGGCGTCCACTTCTGCTGCTGACAGCACGATCCGAACGATTGTTTCTATCTGGACGGTACATCGATACTGAACTGCGACTTAAACGTGATGCCCCACGTCTGTTATCAAAACTTACATTTCTAACATCAACGCGTCTACCGATATGTCTTTCGATGTCTCTGCGAGCAGGACCTCCATAGTAACGGTTGTTGTTCACGATATAAGTATTGTTGATAATCGTGGTGTTATTATAGATATTGCGACGTCCGTAAGACCAATGTCTATTGATATAACGGTCATAGATACGCGTAGTAGGAATAAATACCCATAGGTCTAGCGGTAAACCGATGCTTACATTGACACTGATGCCAGGACGCATCGGCGCCCAACCGTAATATCCACCACCACTACGCCAATCTACCCATGCTGGTCCCCATTCATAGCCAGGAACCCATGCCCAACCTCTATGTGGTCTGTGGATCCACCGACCGTAGTGGAATGGTGCCCATCCCCAATCGTAATTGGAGACCCAGGTATTTCCATATTCGGTCATGGTCCAATATCCATTGGTACCATAAGGACGAAAGTCATCGTCTTCATCCGGATACCAAACATCGCCATATTCGTCATCATGATCCCAATCCCCATATGGGTCCAGTTCTTCATGAAAAACATCAAAATCGACATCTTGATATCCCTGTGCCGATACTGAATTTACGCTGAAAAGCCCCAAGAGCATCATCATAAATGCAGTATATATTGTGGATGTTTTTAAATTTTTCATATGTAAACCATTTAATCTTATTACCATAATTTGTAGGTATGACCGCCACTTTTAAGAAAAGGTTTAATTGTATAATTATTTTGTCAAACTTTTTTGCTCTTACTGATGTTTCTGCTAATATTGGATAGACTTTCCGAATGGATATTAAGAAATTTTGTACATTTGCCACAAAATATTTCCGAATTAGCAATTGGAAAAACACGTTAATCACATAGTTAATGGCTAAAAAAATTGAGTCCTTATTACTAGAGTTTGCGAAGATTCACCGCTTCCTGATGCGTTTTTTTCGCGAAGTGGTAAGTCCACCTTACGAGTTTAAAGAGATCATTAGACAATGTTATGAAATTGGGTGGAAATCATTTCCATTAATAAGTTTAACGGGTTTTATTGTAGGATTTGTTTTTACAAAACAATCTCGACCTTCCCTGGAGGAATTTGGTGCCGCCTCATGGTTGCCAGCCTTAATTTCCATCGCTATCGTAAGGGCCTTGGCCCCATTGGTTACTGCGCTTATTGCATCCGGTAAGGTAGGGTCGCAGATAGGTGCAGAATTAAGCTCCATGAATGTTACCGAGCAGATCGATGCCATGGAGGTATCAGGTACCAATCCGTTCAAGTTCCTGATTGTGAGTCGAATATTGGCCACAACTTTTATGATTCCTGTCCTCTGTTTTTATGTTGCCGGAATTGGATTAGCAGGTGGTTATTTGAGTATTATTTCCAAAGATCAGTTGAGTATTCTAAGCTTTATTACCCAGGTATTTGAAGCTATCGCTCCTAAAGATATTTTCGCCATGGTATTCCGCGCCATTGTTTTCGGTTTTACCATTGGTTTTGTTAGTACCTATGTAGGTTATTATTCTTCAAAAGGTACCGAGGGTGTGGGTAAAGCAGCAAACAGTGCCGTTGTGGCATCCATGTTTATAGTGTTCATCGAGGAACTCTTGATCGTTCAGGTTCTAGCTTTAATGGGATAATGGATTATGGAACAGAAAAAGCCAGTAAATATTAATTACGACGATGTAGTGATCAATGTGCAAGGGGTAAGTAAGTCCTTTGGGGATTTACATGTCCTGAGAAACGTTGACCTGCAACTCTATAATGGCGAGAACTTGGTGGTGCTAGGGAGGTCTGGTACTGGTAAATCAGTTTTGATTAAACTGATTTCCGGTTTGTTAAAGCCTGATAAAGGTGATATTACCGTGTTGGGCGAAGTAGTAAACCAATTGAACGAGAAGGAATTGCGAGATCTGCGTTTGAAAATTGGGTTCTCCTTCCAAAACAGTGCGCTCTATGATAGTATGACCGTGCGTGAAAATCTAGAGTTTCCCTTGGTTAGAAATAAAAGAAACCTAACTAGAGCAGAAATTGACCGTGAAGTCGAAGATGTATTAGATGGAGTAGGCCTTTTAAGGACGATCAATCAAATGCCATCAGAGCTTTCCGGAGGTCAGAGAAAACGTATCGGTATCGCACGCACCCTGATCTTAAGACCTGATATCATGATGTATGATGAGCCAACAGCCGGATTGGACCCCTTGACCTGTTTGGATATCAATACCTTGATCAATGAAGTCCAAGAACGATATAAAACCTCTTCCATTATCATTACACACGATTTGGCTTGTGCAAAAATGGTAGGCGATAGGGTAGCCATGCTTTTGGATGGCAAATTTGAACGTGTAGGTAAATTCTCTGAAATCTTTGATACGGATGATGAGAGAGTGAAACCTTTTTATGATTATAATTTTATAGTATAGCAAGATATATGGCAACATCAGAGAGAAAACGATCAATAATTGTAGGATTGTTTACCTTCATCGGATTAATCATTTTGGTTGCAGGGATTTTGGTCATTGGAACACAACAGAACAAATTCTCTAAAAACCTGACCGTGACGACTTACTTTAAAGATGTTAAAGGCTTGAAAGTTGGAAATAACGTTTGGTTTTCAGGTGTTAAGGTAGGGATTATCAAAGAAATCAGCTTTGAAAGTGTGGAGAATGTTCGTGTGGTCATGAACGTTGAAGAGAAATCCAGCAAATTTATCCGTAAAGACGTCATCGCTACATTGAGTTCCGATGGTTTGATCGGTAATGCTATTATCAGTCTTGTGGGCGGTACAGAAACCTTTCCTCAGATTGAGAATGGTGATGAAATCAAGTCCGGTGTTTCTGGAGGTATGGATGCCATGTTGGCAACCCTGCAGATCAACAATGAAAACCTGGTGGAGATCACCAAAAACTTTGCTGCGCTTTCCAAGAATATGCTCGAAGGAAAAGGTGCGGTGGGCGCTATGATGACCGATGAAACAATTGCCAATAATTTAAGGCAATCTGTTACTTCATTGAATGGTACCATGTCACAGGCCAATCATGCTGTCAATAATTTGGTGGAATTGACCAAAAAGCTAAACAGCAACCAAGGCCTGATCCATGAGCTATCTACGGATACAGCAGTGTTTGCAAGTCTGAGAGAATCAGCAGCACAATTGCAAGGGGTGACCCAAACAGCGACTGCTTTGATGGCAAACTTAAATAAAACCTCAGAACGCTTAAATGACAAGGATAACGCCATTGGTGTGTTGACCAATGACCCTGAAGCAGCTAATGAAATCAAACAGATCCTTAGAAACCTTAATATGAGCACAGAGAAATTGGATGAAAACATGGAAGCATTGCAGAGCAACTTCCTGTTAAGAGGTTTCTTTAAGAAAAAAGCGAAGGAAGAAGCAGAGGCAGCTCAGGATTCAATTAAATAATTAAAGAATTTGATCGTCAAAAAGTATAGAAAAGCGTCTGCTAAAGACGCTTTTTATATTTGATAATGGATATGAGAATTACAGAGAAAGATGTTCTTTTCGAGGACAATCATTTTATCGCCATCAATAAACGTGGAGGTGATATCGTTCAGGTAGATGTATCTGGAGATACTTCCATGGAGGATATGGTCAAGCAGTTTTTGGCTAAGAAATACAATAAACCAAACGAAGCTTTTCTAGGGGTTATCCATCGTTTGGATAGGCCAGTGAGTGGAATGATCCTTTTTGCGAAAACCAGTAAAGGATTAGATCGCATGAACCGTCTTTTCCATGATCGCAAGGTGGAAAAAACCTACCTTGCTTTGGTTCGTGAAAAGCCGCCACATCCAAAAGGGACCCTGAAAAATTGGTTGCTGCGTGATCGAAAAAAGATGGTCACCAAAGCTTATGACCGCGAGGTTAAGAATGGAAGTTATGCCGAGCTTAATTATGAGGTCGTAGGTACCCTAGATGGATATTATTTGCTAAAGGTCAACCCATTGACGGGCCGTACCCATCAGATCCGAAGCCAACTCGCATATATGGGCTGTCCCATCGTAGGAGACAATAAATATGGATATCAACGTGGTAGCCATAAAAGGACCATTTGTTTGCATTCCAGGTCCTTGAGTTTCGTACATCCCATCAAAGATGAGCAAATGATCATTAAGGCTCCTTTGCCGGAAGATGGCTTCTGGGAGAAATTTAATGTCCTGATTAAGGGAAACATATAAGAAAATTGGGATAATAACGTTAACTTTGCAATATGAGTTTCATGCAAAAGTTCAGAATAGGTCTAATTGCTAGTTTGCTAAGTATTACACTGTTGGCTGTTCCTACTGCAGGTTCAGCACAATGTGCTATGTGTACATTGAATGCTGAAAACAGCACACAGGAAGGTAATACCCAAGGTAAGGGCCTAAATGATGGGATTTTGTTTTTATTAGCAATGCCATTTATGATTGCTGCTGGTGTAGGGTTCCTTTGGTATAAGAAATTCAGGAATACCGGCTCAGCCAATTCATTGAATATGGTTAAACAGGTGGAAGAATAAGGAATGATCTCTAAATTTCAAGCTGTTTGCCAAAGTAAGTGCCCGAAGTGTAGAACGGGAAATATGTATAGTGGATCAGCCTATGGTCTATCTAAACAAAAAATGCACGAATTTTGTCCGCACTGTGGATTTAAATTCGAGATAGAACCCGGCTATTTCTATGCTGCCATGTATGTTAGCTATGCTTTTTCCGTAGGCGAGGTGTTAATGCTAGCCTTAATTACGGCTTACTTAACGGGCAGTGAGTCTCCTTGGACCTATATCATTGTCCTTTTCAGTGCGATCGTTATTTTCGCACCTTTCAATTATCGTTATTCACGTTTGGTTTTATTGCACTATCTTTCGCCGAAGGTATCCTTCGACCCCAAATTATACGGGGACCCAAAAAATAGTGCAAACCTAAAGGGCTAATTATGGGGGATGTATTGCATGATACTATCAAACAGAAAAGCCTTTTCTACATGATGCGTGCTAATATATTCCTGAAGCCTCTGAATAACCTGCTCTCTAATTCTCTCAATATCTTCTTCATTGTTTAATACCACCTGAAGGCAATAGGTTTGCCCTTCGTGTGGAGAATGGAGCATTTTGAGTAATTTAATGGCAAATCCAGGATGCTCATTCAATAGACCTTTGGTCCAAGTAATGACTTCCTGATGAATGGAATCTTCAATGATGATCGAAACGTTGTATAAAAACATAGATATCTATAGCTTGATTGAAGCTGTAAAATTAAGGTTGCAAAAGGAACTTTACGGTATTTTTTTATAATATTTGATTAGAGGCTAAAAAAATAGAATGAATTTAAATTACTTGTTCTCTGTTCTACTTATGATGATGGTTTTGGTTTCATGTAAGCAAGAGCAGGGTGGTCAGTTACATGTGCCAATAGAGGACTTTTTCGTTAAGCCAGAAAGGACCTCTTTTAAACTGTCTCCCGATGGAAGCAAGGTAGCTTATCTGGGGGTGCATGACCATTGCAAAAATATCTTCATTCTCGACCTCGAAGAACCCGATTCTTCCAAACAACTTACTTATCAGGTCAACCTGAATGTCCAAAGCTTTTTCTGGCTTGACAACAAACGCATTGTCTTTTCCAATACGCAATCTCCAACGGATAGTTTGAGGATGTTCCAGATTGATGTGAAGACCGAAAAAAGACAAGCTCTATTTTCACCTGAAAAATCAAGATTGCGCTGGGTCTATCCCATTGTTGAGAAAGACAATAGCCTAATGGCTGGGATGAACTTACGTGATTCCTCGCTGTTTGACCTGTATAGGATTTACCTAGACGGTAGAAAGCCCCAATTGGTGCAGCATAACCCAGGAAATGTGGTGAGCTGGATCGGAGCTCCTGATGGAGTGGTGAGGATGGCATTGACCAGTGATAGTGTACAGGAGTCATTATTGTACCGAAAGCATGAAGGACAGCCTTTCAAAGAGGTCATGAAGAATGATTTCGAAACCATTTTTGTACCCCTTGGCTTTGTAAAGGATTCCGATAAAAATGTATATGCGCTTTCTAATCAGAACCGAGATAAGATGGCTTTGGTGGAGTTTGATGCCGAAAATGGCAAAGAAATCCGCAATATCTATGAGAACAAACTTGGTGACCTTGGCGTAGAGGGCTATTCTGCCAACCTACAGGAAATGCTGTATGCGACTTCCTTCATCGATAAGTTCAAAAAGAACATCTTCAACGAAAAATATGAGCAGGTCTATAAAAAGCTGAAAAAGAAATTCAAAGGTTCCGAAATCGGTTTCTTGGATAGCGACAGCAGCTTAACTGGATTTGTCGTACGTGTGTATAGCGATATCCATCCTGGAGAAACCTATTATTACAATCAGAAAAAGGATGATATCCAACTGTTGAACGAAGAGAATCCTAAACTCAAGGATTTGGAGTTCAATCCTATGGAGGAAGTGGAATTCCTGTCTCGGGACAACAAGAATATACATGCCTATATCACGTATCCTAAAAATAAAAGAAAGAACAGCCCTGTTGTGGTATTGGTCCATGATGGTCCTAACAGGAGATCGGAATGGGGGTTTGATCCGGAAGTTCAGTTCCTTGCCAATCGTGGCTACACCGTGTTCCAGGTGAACTATCGTGGTTCAGTGGGCTATGGTAAGGACTTTTGGACCTCAGGTTTCAAGGAATGGGGCGGTAAGATCCAATCTGATATTACGGATGGTGTCGCTTGGTTGATCCATCAGGGGATAGCCGATAAGGATAAGATTGCCATTATGGGTACCGGTTTCGGCGGTTATTCTGCCCTGTATGCTGCTGCATTTAATCCTTCCCTTTATAAATGTGCCATATCCTCATCGGGATATAGCAACCTATTCACTTATTTCAGGGAAATTCCCCCTCATCTAAAACATTACGTACAGTTATTCTATAGAATCATTGGAAATCCAGAGACTGAACCAGAATTGTTTCAAGCGATTTCCCCAATTTTCCATGCTGATAAGGTTCGAATCCCTATCCTATTTTTCCAAGGTGGAAAAGATAAATACAGTTCGGTAACCGATGCTAATCAATTTGTTGGTAAATTGAAGGGCAATGAAGTTCCAGTGCGTTATATCTTTAAGAAAGAAGAAGGCAAAAGATTTAGGAACGAAGAGAATATCGTAGAATATTATCAGGAGATAGAGAAGTTTCTTGCAGTGTACCTGAAGTAATCACACATGGTGAAAAGAGCAAGTAAATACCGGAAAAACATTGGGTTGTTGATCGCCTTTTTGGCTTTTTTGACAGTCCTGTATATCATCTCAGTTTTCTTGGCCAGGACAATGATGTCCAACTTTGTAGAATCTGAGTTTTATAACAGAAAGGTCGATGTCTTTGATGCGACCCTAAAACCCTTTAATAGCTTTTTCAATAACGATATTTCCGAAGTATCCAATTATCAGGGGTACCTCGATTCCACACATGCCAGCAATTATTCTGAAAAGGTCTTGCGAAAGAATCCATTCGTTGACGAATTGGTGTTTTATGACGTACTGTTCACCAATCAGAACCCCACCGTTCGCGGTGTACGCTTTCAAAACCTCCTGATTTATCCCCGATCGATCTTTTCCTATAAATTGGACAAGGAAAATAAATTGATCAAGGCCAGCCTTTCTTCGGTAGATAACAGACCTAATGCCGATGACTTCAACAGCATGGCCATTAAAATGGTGAACTTCTTGGATGTCCTGGATGATTCTACTTCCTTGAGCGAAAATGATATCTATCGGATCTTCTATAATACGGTTCCGGGAAAAATAACCTATCTGAACATCCCACGGGTCAATACCCTTCGCGCCTATAAATCCATGATGGATGATACGACGGCAATGACGGCGCCTGTAGCGTTTGACCAAGATTTATTCGTGTATAAGGTTAATCCTCAGAAGATAAAAATAGTCAATAACCAAAAGAGGTTGTATGAAACCATTCGGATCAAGGCCATAGCTGACCCTAATGTGATGGAAGAAAAAGCCTTTCTTTCCACAGATATGCCGTTGCCAGGTGCATTATCCGACTATAAACTGCAATTTGATTCCTCGGAACATTTTTTGAGAGGAGAGATCAATAGAAGATTTTTTCCTGTAGTGTTGGGCGTTTCCCTATTATATTTAATTTTGTTATTGATTATTTATTTGATTTATAGGAATATCTCCATTAATAGTAGGTTGTTCCAATTGCAGTATGATTTTATCAATAACCTGACCCATGAGTTTAAAACGCCGGTCAGTGTGATCAAGATAGCGGGTAACAATATCCGGAGTGCCGAGAAGATAAGTGATCAAGAGCGCGCGATGTACGGAAAGATCCTAGATCAGGAAGCTGATAAGTTAAATAATTTGATGAATAAGTTGCTGTCTTTCACGCAGATAGAAAATAAATCATTAAAATTTAAAGGAGAATACATTGATTTGAACAGTTTTTGCGAGGAAGTATTTGCGGGTACACGGATTAAATATCCTGATCTGAACCTGAGCTATCACATCGATGTGGACAGCAAAATGCATACAGATCCGGTTTTATTGAATTCCGTGTTCCAGAATTTAATTGATAATGCGTACAAATATTCAGAAGTTTCAAGAAAATTTATTGATATTAGTGTACAACAATCTAAAAAGCACTTTATCATGAAGTTTAGTGATAAAGGAATTGGGATAAACAGAAATGAACTTAAAAACATATTCAAGAAATTTTATAGAGTAAAGAATCAGTTCAATCAAGGTGGGAGTGTTGGGCTTGGATTGGCATTTTGTAAAGAGATTACCGAATTTATGGGTGGAGAGATCAAAGTCAGTAGTGTGGAAGGAGAGGGAACGACCTTTACTTTGACTTTTCCTAAATAATGTTAAGAATACTATGAATAAAGATATAACTATTGCCGTTGTAGAGGATGATGATAACTTAAGGTTCTTGGTTAGTCACCGTCTACAGACCGAAAATTTTCAAGTAATTCAATGCAGTGATGGCTTGGAAGCTGAGAAAATCATCTTAGACCAAAAGCCAGATATCGTTCTATTGGATTGGATGCTGCCAGGTAAAGAAGGGATAGATGTATGTGAGTCCGTAAGAAAGTCTGGATTTGAGAACATCATTATTATGATGACCGCCAAATCCCAAGATATCGATAAAATTGATGCATATAGCTACGGCGTGACCGATTATATCACCAAACCATTCAATATGGATGTTTTAGTGGCCATGATCGAGAATAAAGTACGCTTTTTTGTGCCTAAAACCCAGAACGAGGTTTACCATTTCGGTGATACCGAACATCACCCCAATGTACATTCACTGATCAGGGATGGCAAGAAAATCGAGCTTACAATCCTTGAAAACAGAATCCTCTTGCACTTCTTACAGAACAAAGGTAGAGACATCACCCGCGAAGAATTGATGGAGGTGGTATGGGGCTATAGTTCCAACGTGAATACCCGTACTTTGGACATGCACGTTGTTCGCTTAAGAAAGAAAATCGAAACCAATCCTGACAAGCCTCATTACTTGCAAACCGTTCGAGGATTGGGCTATAGATTCATCAATGAAGAAACTGATGATGTAAGTTAGATATTTGTTTTATTAAATTTAATTATATAACTTCGTCAGAAGAGCAAGACCATGTTGTCCTATTAGCGGATAGTGTGGTCTTGTCTTTTTTTTGTTTATTAAAATATTAGAAAACTATAAAAAGAGGGTAAAAGGTACATATTATGGCAGAAGTAACTTATTACACAGAAGAAGGATTAACTAAGCTTAGAGAAGAGCTTCAATATCTAAAAACAGAAGGTCGTTCCAACATCGCTAAAGCGATTGCTGAAGCAAGAGATAAAGGAGACCTTTCCGAGAATGCAGAATACGATGCCGCGAAAGAAGCTCAAGGACTTCATGAAGCTAAGATTGCGAAACTAGAAGAAGTTTTGGCATCAGCAAGGATCATCGATGAGTCGAGTCTAGATACCTCAAAGGTATTGGCACTGTCTTACGTAAAGATAAAGAATAAGAAAAATGGAGCAGTCATGTCTTACCAATTGGTTTCTGAAACAGAAGCTGATCTGAAGGCAGGAAAGATATCCGTTAAATCACCGATTGCGCAGGGTCTATTAGGACTGCAGGTTGGCGATATCGCAACGGTAGAAGTTCCAGCAGGACAACTTGAACTAGAAGTTCTGGAGATTTCAAGATAATGAAATAGAGGTTATGTGCGGTGATGCCATAACCGCACTTTTCTTACAATTTACAGCCCCGATATTTCGGGGCTTTTTTTTTGCTCCAAGGTTCCACGAAGCGTTTTTTCTAACCTTTAATTCAGATTATTATCCATTTGAGTTTTGGCAGTTGCTTCGGGAAAGGCTTTACTCTTATTCGAGACATATTCGGAATTTTCAATATATGTCTCGAATGAGGGTAAGCTGATGTAGCCATTAAACTTACTATGCAGAAAAATTGGCTGGGGATTTTGATAGAATAATGACTTCAACAAACAGGGGTAATTTAGGGTGATGAAACCGGTAATAAATCCTATTTGTCATTATTTTATTGTTAAGAAATCAATAAATGTCACATTGAAGTTAAATCTTATGCTTCTAGGGGGCTGAATGTCTGTTCATATGTGCACAAAATTATTATCTTTGTTACTCACGAAATTGAACTATAGTTTATGTCAACCATATTCGCTAAAATCGTTGCAGGAGAGATTCCTGCTTATAAAGTTGCTGAGAGCAATGATTACTTAGCTTTTTTAGATGTAAATCCACTAACTGAAGGACATGTTTTAGTCATCCCGAAGAAAGAAACAGACTATATCTTTGACATCAACGATGAGGAATATATGGGGATGTGGGTTTTTGCCAAGATTGTTGCCCAAGGCATCAAGCAGGCATTTCCATGTCAAAAAGTTGGTGTAGCGGTAGTTGGTCTAGAAGTAGCACATGCGCATATTCATTTGATTCCATTGAACCATGTGCATGATATGAACTTTGAAAAACCAAAGCTGAAGCTTTCGGAAGACACCATGAACACGATTGCTGACCAGATTCGGGATGCAATTTCAACGATAACAAACCCAGCTTAATCCGATAGCGGGAAATATAATTTACTATGCAAGAATACTTGTTGTCTTTTCAACAATTGCTAGATGCTGAATATCTTTTAAGTCACGGTGGTTTCTACATCGTTTGTCTTATAGTTTTTGCCGAAACCGGTCTCTTCTTTGGATTTTTTCTCCCAGGGGATTATTTGTTGTTTTTAGCGGGGCTGTTTTGTGCGCTGGATAAAATCGATGTGGACATTGTTACATTGTATTTTGGGATTTTATCGGCCGGGATACTCGGTAATTTTGCGGGCTATTGGTTTGGGCATCGAACGGGTCCCATGCTCTTTAAACGGAAAGATTCCATACTTTTCAAACGGAAATATGTGATCATGGCCGAGGAGTTTTTCCAGAAATATGGTGGAACAGCATTAATAATTGGACGATTTGTACCTATTATTCGTACATTTGCACCCATCTTTGCAGGTGTAGTACAGCTGAACTTCAGGAAGTTCGTGCTGTTCAATGTGCTGGGAGCGCTGTTGTGGGTGTCTTTATTGACCCTGACAGGCTATTATTTAGGTATAGAATTCCCATGGATCATCGACTATGTTGAATATATCATCGTAGCCTTGATCGTCATCGCATTCCTACCTATCGCGATTGCACTCCTGAAAAAGTGGCTTAAGAATAGAAAAACGAAAAACGAAATAAACAAACAGTAATTATTTAATGAGTACACAACATCCTTGGCATCAAGTGTCTCCTGGTGAGGACTTGCCTAACTCCGTAAATGCCATTATCGAAATTCCTAAAGGTTCTAAAGCGAAATATGAAATCGACAAAGACAGTGGTTTGATCAAATTAGACCGTGTATTGTTTTCTTCTGTGATGTATCCGGCTAACTACGGATTCATTCCGCAGACATATTGCGATGATAAAGATCCTTTGGATATTTTAGTTTTATGCTCAGTTGATGTTTACCCGATGTGTATGATCGAAGCGAAAGTTGTAGGTGTGATGCACATGATCGACAATGGTGAACAAGACGACAAAATCATTGCCGTTGCGAAACACGATATGTCGGTAAACTACATTAACGACCTATCTGAACTTCCTCCTCACACGATGAAGGAAATCGTTCGTTTCTTCCAAGATTATAAAACCCTTGAGGGCAAGAATGTGACCATCGAGAATCTTTATGGTCGTGCCTATGCGCAGAACATCATCATGGAAAGTATCGAACTTTACAATAAAGAAATTAGGACTAAGTAACCATTTTCATGGACCTCTCAATTTTATTGTCGCTGTTCTTGTTGTTTTCAAGCCTTGTTGGGCTAGGACAGGAGCAGCACCCATGGCATCAGGTTTCCCCTGGGAAGGATGTCCCAAATACTGTTACAGCAGTAATTGAAATCCCCAAAGGCAGCCGAGGCAAATATGAAATTGATAAAGCTTCTGGAATGATCAAGTTGGATAGGGTATTGCATTCTTCAATGGTATACCCGAGCAACTATGGATTTATTCCACAAAGTTACTGTGGCGACAAAGATCCACTGGATATACTTGTGTTATGTTCAGTGGATCTTGTTCCTGCATCCCTCGTGGATGCAAAAGTAATCGGTGTGATGAGCATGACGGACTCTGGAGATCAGGATGATAAGGTTATCGCCGTAGCGAAAAACGATATGGCCTATAACTATATCAATGATATCTCGGAGCTTCCGCCCCACACTATGAAAGAAATCGTGCAGTTTTTTCTGGAGTATAAAAACCTAGAAGGAAAAAAAGTTATTATTAACAAAATAAGTGGAAGAGCTATCGCTCAAAATGTTATATTAGAGAGTTTAGAATTGTACAAGAAAGAATTCGCTAATAAAAACCTAAATCATGGCAATTGATATTTTTTGGACTATCTTTTTAGTGCTGGCAAATGGTTTTTTCGTTGCAGCTGAATTCGCTATTGTGAAGGTTCGAGCCTCTCAGATAGAGCTCCAGGCCAAATCGGGCAGTAAAGTTGCCAAGATGGCCAAGAGCATTACCGATCATTTGGACGGTTACCTTGCGGCTACCCAATTGGGTATTACCTTGGCTTCCCTAGCCTTAGGTTGGGTGGGTGAGGCCGTAATGACGCAAATCGTACACCAGATCTTCGGATTTTTCAACATTGAACTTACCGGTAAATTAGCGACGAACCTAGGCCATGTCCTTGCGTTCAGTATCATTACCTTTTTACATATTGTTTTTGGAGAGTTGGCACCTAAGTCCATCGCGATCCAAAAACCTGTAGCAACGACCATGAAAGTGGCCGTGCCGCTTCAATTCTTCTATTACGTCTTCAGACCTATTATTTGGTTGTTGAATGGTTTCGCCAATTTCTTGTTGAAATTGATCGGTATCCAGGTGAGTGCCCATGAAGCCAGCCATTCATCCGAAGAACTCCAATACCTATTGGAGAAAGGAAAAGAGAGTGGTGCCTTGAACAATGCAGAACATGAATTGATCAAGAATGTCTTCGATTTCAATGAGCGTATCGTCAAGAACATTATGGTGCCCCGAACCAAGATCGTTGCAGTAGACAAGGATGATACGGCAGAAGAGTTTATCAATACCGTAACGGAAGAGGGCTATTCCCGTATTCCGATCTATGATGACAATATTGACCAGATCATTGGTGTTGTCCATACCAAAGATATCTTACCGCTTATTGTTAAGGGTAAGGATGTGGTATTGAAGAACATCATGCGTAAGCCATATTTTATTCCTGAAACCAAAAAGATCAACGACCTGATGACGGAGTTCCAATTGAAGCGGATCCAGATTGCTTTTGTCCTAGATGAATTTGGAGGAACGGCTGGTATGGTAACGCTGGAAGATATCGTGGAAGAATTGGTAGGAGAGATCCAGGATGAGTATGATGAGGAAACTCCAGTAGTAGAGCAGATTTCGGAAACGGAATTTATGGTGGATGCTGGTGCCAGTGTACATGATGCCAATGGATATTTGCCGTTGGAACTGCCTGAAAGTTCAGATTATGATACGATAGCTGGTTTGGTTTCTCATCTCTTTGAGAAGATCCCAGATGTTGGAGATAGTACGGAACAATTGGGTTACCGTTTTACCATCATCAAGAAGACGCAACAAAACATTGAATTTGTAAAATTGGACCTTGTCGAAACTCCAAACGATGAGGACGAAGAATAATCCATAATATTGTGCATTTATTCTATACAGCGGATTTAAAGCCCGATCAAAGCTTATTTCAACTTTCTGAGGAAGAAAGCAAGCATGCCGTGCGTGTATTGCGATTGAACGTGGGCGACCAGGTTCAGTTGATTGATGGGGTAGGTGGTTTCTATGAAGCTGAGATAGCGGATGCACATCCCAAAAGGACGCAGCTGAGAATCTTAAATTATACTCCAGAATTCCAAAAACCAGATTACCATTTACATATTGCAGTGGCACCAACCAAGAACATCGATCGTATCGAATGGTTCTTGGAAAAGGCGACCGAGATCGGAATCCAGGAAATTACGCCCATCATCAGCGAGCATTCCGAGCGTAAGGAGGTCAAAACCGAGCGTCTGAACAAAGTCATCGTCTCGGCGATGAAACAGTCCCTAAAGGCTTATATGCCCCTTCTAAATGAAGCTATAGGTTTTGATGCCTTCCTGAACAAGATTGAATCAGAAAAAAACCTGAACAAGGCAATTGCCCATTGTGAGGAAGACGCTGAAAAGAAATACTTAAATCAGGAATTTGAAAAGGGTCAACGGTATTTGGTCTTGATCGGCCCTGAGGGTGATTTTTCACCCGTTGAAATAGAAAAAGCCATTTCTGCAGGATTTATTCCGGTATCTCTTGGGGAGGCCAGACTTCGCACAGAAACGGCTGCTTTGTATGCTTGTACAGAAATTGCTTTACTGAACCGTTAGTTCACGAGTTCAGCATCCACGATCTGAATTTCCGCATTACCTTTCAAGGGTTCAGGATTGAACTTCATCTTTCCTTTGATCTTGATCGGCTCATCCGTAAACTTCACCGTACCTTTTTTCATAAAGATCTCCACCATTGGGGGAATACCATTGGTACCACAGAACTGACACTGGGTGATCGGCAATACCGAAAGCATATAGGTGCTGTGGTTTCGGCCACTCACTAAGGGTACCATGTAACCTGGAAGATCAACCACGGTGTTCTCTAATTTCTTCAATGCAGGTGGGTAGGTCGGGGTATACACTTTTTTGTTACCCACGGTAGACACCTTGTACATCATCTTGTCAATGGCTTCCCAAGTACCATTCATCATAGGAGTATGATCTGGAACTTGCGTTTCATTGCTATAGTTTCCAATCTGAGCTTTAGAAAAGCTCACTGTCATCATCAATACGAATACTGTAAATATTAACTTTCTCATCATTACTTATTACCTAAAATGGTAGAAATTGTTGTGTTGTATGCTTTTACTGCTGGGATAAGGGATGCGATCACCCCAATTAAACAAGCCGTAAGCAAAATTAACCATTCTTTACTATATATCTGGAATGCATGGATAAAGTCTGCACTCTGACTGGTCTGGGTACTGATCAGGTACAGGCCGATATGACCAATGAACAATCCGACAATACCGCCAATGAAGGTTATTACCAATCCTTCGACAATCAACATGGTGAATAGTTTAATCTTACTTGCCCCTAAGGTTCTCATGATGGCAAGGTCATATTTTCTGTCTTTAAGCGCATTATAAAGACTGATAAATACGCTCAGTCCGGCGATGATCATGATGACATAGGCCAAGATTTCAAGGGAATCGATGCCTACACCCATTAGAGAAAACAATCTTGCTGTTTCCAATGCTGGGGATGCTGCCTGCATGCTTGTGGATTGGTTGACCAACTTAGGGACCACACCAATGGCAGCAGGTGAGCTGAATTTGACCAATAGGGCCGTTATCTCCAATCCTTTGTCCTGAACGATATCATCAGCGATGCTCTTTACGAATACATCCGACCTAGGGCGTTCTGTCACTAGGCTATCCGGAGTTGCTTGAGCAAGGGGGCTAGGTTTTTCCGCTACGATCTCTTCATGTTCGTGATCTGCATGGTCGTGTGCATGTTCATCATGTTGATGTGGCTCTGTAGCTGTATGTTCATGCCCGTGATCGTCATGGTCATGGTCTGCATGGTCATGATCGTGGGCTTCTGCGGCATGATCGTGCTCATGGTCATGGTCTTCGTGACCGATGCCATGGATATCCCAGACACTTTCTAAATTGGTCAATAGCAGGTTGTCTACGATAGAACCCGACGGTTTCAGGATTCCGACAACTGTAAAGGGATGCTCTTCGTGAACATGGGCATTTTCGGCCAGACCATGTGCGCCGTGTACTTTATCCCCTAATTTCAATTTGTTTTTACGGGCAGTTTCGCTGCCTATGACTACTTCATAACTTTTGTTCCATAATTGACCATCGGCCAATTGAAGTTCGTATAAGCCCATGAAACTGGTGTCAGTACCAACGATACGGTGGCCTTTGAAGTTATCTCCCAATGAAATGGGTACAGCTTTTTCAATGAATGGGTTATCCATCAGCTTTTCAGCTTCTGCCAGTTTAATATTCCCAGTAGGGTTGTCCACATGGTACAGGGCGCTCAGGATCAATTGTAACGGGCTCCCTTTGGCACCAACAACGAGGTCAACCTGTTTGCTATTGCTGTCCAGTTGTTTTTCAAAAGTGTCACTGGTAATATAGATACTCACCAAGATAGCTACTCCGAATGCGGTTAGGATGATACTTAACAGCGTGGAGCCCCATTGTTGTGATATGTTTTTCCAGACTAATTGTAATGTATTCATCTTATTGCGCAGCTAGTATATAGTTGTTAGTAAATTCATCTTTTAACCTTTTGTCATGGGTAGAGATCAAAAGGGTGCTTCCTTGTTCTTTGGCCAGTCCCTTGATGAGTTCCACCACCAGAAAGGTATTCTTGTCATCTAGGGCTGCGGTAGGTTCGTCAGCGATCAGTAGCGAAGGCTTGTTGATCAATGCCCTGGCGATCGCAACACGCTGTACCTGACCACGGCTCAGCTCATTGGGTCTCCTGTTTCCAAAACCGCCAAGTTGCAGTTTTTCCAATAGCGATTTAATGGCCTGTTCATCCACGGCAAGTCCGGCAAGACTTTGGGCCAGTTTGATATTTTCTGTTACAGAGAGATTTTTGAGCAGATGAGCTTCCTGAAAAATAAATCCCAGGTTCTGTGCCCTGAATTTATCCAGATCACTTCCTGAAAGCTGATAGAGATTTTGGCCATTAATGATGACCTCTCCCGTAGTTGGAGAAGAAAAACCTGCAATGAGGTTCAATAGCGTTGATTTTCCGGATCCTGAGTCCCCTAAGACCAAGGTATGTTGCTGATCGGCCAGCAGCAGATCTTGGAAAGAAAGTTTGGGACCTTTAGGGTATTGATAAGATAAATTGGAGGTTTTTAATACAAAATCGCTCATAATAAAACTTTGTTGCAAAATAACACTAATTGTTGGCTAAACCCAATCTAAAGGGTAACAATTTGACCGATAGGTGTCTTAACAATTAATTAACTAGAGACTAATATTAACATAATAGAGTATTAATATTCACGTAACAATGCGATTATACTTTTGCAACATAATATTAACATTGTATGAATTGTATTAAACGAGTATTTTTATTGTTGGTTGTTTGCTTCGGCGTGATGATGAGCTATGCCCAGCAAGCACCATTTGGAGTAAAAGGGACGGTTGTGGACGTGGAGTCCTACCAACCTTTGGCAGGTGTTACAGTAACAATTGCGAACTCCCAGTTGGGCACAACAACGAATGACAAAGGTGAATTCTTTATCCCCTTACCTAGCGATAAATCCGCAGAATATCTGATTCGTGCGACTCTAATGGGGTACGACGCCCAAGAAATGAACTTTACGCTACAGTCTAGCGACACTGAGTTTGTGTCCTTTGCGCTGAAAAATGCAGATGCGGTGATCGAAGAAGTGGTGGTGACCAGACGCCGTGAAAAATTTACAGAATTAGCCTTATTGGAAGAAAGAAAGAAATCCAACCTGATGGTAGAATCCATCGGTGCACAGGAGCTATCTAGAAAAGGGGTTAGCGATGCAAGAGCAGCATTGACTAAAATGGCGGGTGTATCGAGACAAGAAGGTGTAAAGAACGTATTTGTACGCGGGTTGGGCGACCGTTACAACTCTTCTTCCCTAAACGGATTGCCATTACCTTCGGAAGATCCATTGAATAAAAATATCTCTTTAGATTTCTTCAGTTCAGATGTGATCCAAAGCATTAATGTAAACAAGACTTTCAACTCGAATATTGCTGGAGATGTGACTGGTGCAAACGTTGATATCTTTACAAAGGAAGCTACCGGAAACAGTTTTGAAATCAATGTTGGCGGAGGAGTTAACTCGCAAACGGTTGGTGCAGATAATTTCAGGAGAATTGACGGAACAAATTGGTTTGGAAGCCTTCCTGGCGGTTCAAAACCAAAAATGACCAGTTTTGATACCTATAATTTTGGTAATAGCTGGAATCCTAATCCTCAAGGATCCCTTTTCAATTCAAACTTCAAGTTGTTGGGAAATAAAAGGGTATTGATTGGAAACAATCCATTGAGCATTTTCTTCACAGCCAGTATGGATTCCAAATACCGTTATGCAAATGGAAAGATCCAGCAGTCTGATGACCAAGGTCGTTTGATCTTGAACCAAGATTTCGTGAGAAATGAATATACCGTTTCCCAAACCGGTATGTTGAACCTAAGGTACACTTGGGGAAATAGCAATGTGAGCTTTAACTCCCTGTATATCCATGACCAAAGACAGGACTTAAGTGATTTCCATGGATTTGAGGAGAATGTGGGTGATGCCAAGACTGACGTAGTTGACATGAGAAGACAACAGGTGAATGATAACCATGTTTTTGTCAATCAATTATTGTCCAAACTATTCTTGAATGAAAAATGGTCTGCAGATTTAGGTTTGGCCATGAATAATGTGATCGGCAATGAGCCAGATCGTAGAATTAACAGAGCGGTAACCAAGGACGCCACAGGTACTAACCTTTCCAGAAACAGTGCTGGAGAGAATGAAAGATACTTTGGGGACATGGATGAAACCGGTTATATAGGAAAAGCGATCCTGAACTATAACCTGGATAACGAATCAGGTCTGGAAAGAAAGATCTCATTCGGTTATACCGGGAACTTTGTGAACAGAAATTTCAATTGGTGGGAATTCAACCATCAATTAAGAGCCGTTGCTGCGCCTCCATTAGATTTAAACAATATCGAGGCTATCATTGGTGCTGAAGGTTACAGAAAGTATTTTGATTTGGTAACCAATAGAGGTGGAGATGGAGATGTAAGCAACTTGAACCCTTTCTACTATAAAGGTAGCAGAAGGACCCAAAGTGGTATTGCTTCAGCAATTTACCAGTTTACCCCTGAATTTACAGCGGTATTGGGCTTGCGTTTGGACAATGTATTCCAATCTGTAAGTTATCAAACCAACCTACCGGATTATTCAACTTCAAACTATAATAAAATCAACAAGAACTATTTCTTGCCAAGTTTGAATTTGAAATATTCCTTGACAGAAAATATGTTCTTGAGAGCTTCAGGTTCCAAAACCTATACCGTTCCCCAGTTTATTGAGTTAGCGCCGGTAAGATATAGAGGTAATAACAACTTCACTCAAGGTAACCCGGCATTGAATCCATCGGAGAGCATCAATGCAGATTTCAAATGGGAGTTTTATCCTAGCAATTCAGAATTGGTATCCCTTGGTCTATTCTACAAGAATATCAAAAACCCAATTGCGAAGGTTGAATCTGGTTCATCAGGAAGTACATTGAGTTTCTATAACATCGGTAAGGATGCGGTCGTATTCGGTGCGGAATTGGAATTGAAGAAAGATTTGATCAAATCTTCAGGTGCCAACGGAGAAAACGTATTGTCAGGAGGCTTGAATGTTTCTTATCTGCATTCGGACCAGAAGTTAAGTCTGGAAGGAAGATCCTTCAATAAAGAGTCTGACCAAATGGAAGGAGCATCTCCATTGCTAGTTAACGCAGACTTAACCTATAAATTAGCTTTTGCTAACGTGGATTTGACGCCTTCTGTTGTATTCAACTATTTCTCGGATCGTATTTTCTCCTATGGTACATCAGGGTACAAGAACATCATGGAGAAAGGTATTCCATCTTTAGATTTTGTTACTCAGGCGATGATTAAGAAGCGTATTGGCGTTAATTTAAAGATTGAGAACATCTTGAACCCGAACAGGGAACTGTCGCGTGAGATTGGTGGGGACTCGCCAAAAGTGCTGATTGAGCAGTACAAAAGAGGGGTAGATTTTAACCTAGGAATTTCTTATAAGTTTTAACAATAAATTAATTTTCACCTAACAGAAAGGTTAACTGTTAACGGTTCCTTTGTGTAGAAATAAAAAGATTATGAAGACAAAATTATTTTCGATTTTAGCAGCAAGTGCTTTAGCTTTTACAGCATGTACAGACACCAATGTGCCAACTCCAACGACTCCAAAAAGTGAGCAGGATCTAATTGGTAAGATTGACAAGAACACAAAATTAGATGCGAACGTTACTTACAATTTAACTGGTGCATTATACGTTGAGTCTGGCGCTACTTTAGAGATCCCAGCTGGGACTACTATCAAAGCGAAGAGCGGTGGAACGAGTGTATTCTTGTTGGTAAAACCAGGAGGTAAAATCGTTGCAGAAGGAACAGCAGAAAAACCAGTTGTGTTTACATCAGCTTCAGCTACACCAAAAGAAGGTGACTGGGGTGGAGTAATCATCAATGGTAAAGCTCCTCTTTCAGGTCCTGCAGGTGTAGTGACACAAAACACTACAGAGATGGATGCAACTGTAAAATATGGTGGTGACAATCCAGCTGACAACTCAGGTGTACTTAACTACGTGAAGATCGAATATACCGGTGCTCGTATGGACTCAAACAAAGAGCACAATGGTTTAACATTGAACGGTGTTGGTAATGGTACAAAACTTTCTAACCTTCACTTAAGATATGGAGCTGATGATGCAATCGAATTCTTCGGAGGTACAGTAAATGCTACAAACATTTTGGTTGAGAACTGTTCAGATGATATGTTTGACTTTACTGAAGGTTATAGCGGTACAATCACAAACGCTTACGGTATCCGTATGAAAGGTTACTCTGACGCTACTGAGGATCCAAGAGGTATCGAAGCTGATGGAAACTTTGACGGTAAAAACCCAACCCACGTTAACCAATCAAATTTCAAGGTAAATGGAATGACTATCGTTGTCAATGCAGCTGATATCAAAGGACAAGATGGTAAAGTTTCATTGGTAATGAACAAAGAGGTTTTCAAAATCAGAAGAGGTGCTAAAGCGACTATCACTAACGCATTCGTTAAATTTGGTCCTGGAACTACTCCTTATGTATTGATCGATACAGATGGTGCTAACCCAGAAACTTCAATTAGCTACAACTTTGATCCAGCTAATGGTTTAGACAAAGCGAAAATCGTTAATCCTGTAAATGCATTGTTAACTAAAGATGCTTCTAAAGGTGCTGATGTAAATGCTTTTGCTTGGACTAAATTCCAATTCTAAGAACATAGTACTAAATAGTTTATCAAATACAAAGGACCGCCTGCATGGCGGTCTTTTTTTTGTGGGTTTGAACCAGGATTGAAAGGATGGGAGGATAGGCCTAGATTATGGCTATGAACCAAGATGGGAAGGATGAGAGGATAGACCAAGATTATGGCCAATATATCGCTATATAGGTATCAAGCTTAATTGGGGTAAGTTGATATCGGTTAGTGATTTATCCAATAAAAAAATCCTGGGGCGGGGAACCTCAGGATTTTTAACTAACCAATTATTAACCTAAATTATGAAATTTTTACTCTTTACTCTTTTTTACTCTGTTTGTACTATCTATAACGCAAAGCATATGCCGATTGTATATCGCATACCAGCTCTTAACATCTTTTAACAGATGGATTAGATTATCATGACAAAAATGAGATGATCAGAGATTTTTATGACATTTGACCCGTATTGACCTACTTTATACTTATGCCTTCCTTCCCAAAATATGTACACAAACAGTAAAGCCTGGCAGATTCTGTCAGGCTTTATATCATCAAGTCTAAATACTAAATACTTTATACTAAATACTACTTCACCTCATGTTTGTGTCTGAACAAAATGGCAAAGAGTATGGCTATTACCAGGGTATATAGGGCAAAGGCGATCCATATATGGTGCCAGTCCTTTAAGTGAATGACCTGATCAAAGATTCCATTGCTGACATTCACCCCTCTGGAGCTGATGAATTTTTGCAGGGAACCATTGTCGGCTGTGGTGTCCAAGAAAGAGGCTAAAGAAGCGCTGTCGTTGAACGAAAGGGTGTAGAACCTATCAATGATCCATCCGGATACCCAAGAGCCAAATACGGCTCCAAATCCGTTGGTCATCATCATGAACAATCCTTGTGCTGATGAACGGATCTTGTTATTGGTATTGGTCTCCACGAATAGGGAACCTGAAATATTGAAAAAGTCAAAGGCCATTCCATAGACTACACAGGACATAATGATCATCCATAGGCCAGTGGAAGGGTTTCCATAGGCGAATAGTCCAAAACGTAGCACCCAAGCCACCATGGCGATCAACATAACCTGTTTGATACCAAACCTTTTCAGGAAAAATGGAATGGCAAGGATAAACAGGGTTTCAGAGATCTGCGATATCGACATGATAATGGTAGAATACTTCACCACAAAGGAATCTACATATTTTGGATAGAACTTGAATTCATCCAAGAACACATCGCCATATGCATTGGTCAGTTGTAAGGCTGCACCCAAGAACATGGAGAAGATAAAGAACATGGCCATCTTAAAGTTTCCGAAGAGCTTGAAAGCCTCGAGTCCCATGATCTGGGAAAAGCTTGCATTTTCTTGTATATGTCTTTGCGGTGGACACTTAGGAAGGTAGATCAAGGAATAGAGCCCTAATAGGATGGAACCTCCGGCAGCAATATAGAATTGCCCCTCCGTTGCTTTACTTCCACTCAAGTTTGTCATCCACATGGCCGCGATAAAACCAACCGTTCCCCATACGCGGATGGGAGGGAAGGCCTTGATCAGGTCGTAATTGCCTTGGTTGAGTGCTGTATAGGCAATGGAGTTGGACAGGGCTAAAGTGGGCATGTAGCAGCACATACTGAGCAACATGACCGTAAAGAATGATCCAGGGTCCTGCACTTGGGCAAGATAGATCAGACAGGCTGCGTAAAGCAAGTGTAAGGCTACATAAAGTTTTTCGGCATTGACCCAGCGGTCAGCAATGATACCCATCAGAGTAGGCATAAATAAAGATGCAATGCCCATGGTTGAGAAAATGGCTCCGAATTCGGTACCACCCCAGTTTTTAGTCCCAAACCAATAGTTTGCTATAGTAATCAACCATGCTCCCCAGACGAAGAATTGCAGGAAGTTCATGATCGTTAACCTCAGTTTAATAGACATCGTATTTTGCTATTAGTTATTGTAGGTAGAAATTAAGATTTTCGTTTTTCTATTTCGTCCCTGATTTTGGCAGCCGTCTCATACTGTTCGTTTTCGATAGCTTTTTCCAGGGTTTTTTCAAGTTGTTCCAGCGTTAGGGAAGCGTAAGGTGATGGTTTGTTTTTTGCTGGTTCTTTTTCAACGCTTTCCTGTTCTTTTTCTTTTTCCTCGGTTGGAGTGTCCGATTGTTTATAGTTTCCTACGTTTTCGATGTTTTCCAGAAAGGCAAAGTCGTTTCCTTCGATCACGATTCCGGCTGTATTCATGATAAAATCATAGGTATAGATCGGACATTCGAAGCGTACAGCAAGTGCGACGGCATCCGAAGTACGGGCATCGATTTCAGAAGTCTGCTCTCCATCCGTACAGATCAATTTGGCAAAGAAGATTCCATCAACCAGGTTGTAGATCAGGACTTCTTCTAATTTTATCTTAAAGGTTTCCGCGAAAGATTTGAATAGATCATGGGTTAGGGGCCTGCTTGGGGTCATTTTTTCAATTTCAACGGCAATGGATTGCGCCTCAAAGCCGCCAATGATGACAGGTAGTCTTCGGTTACCTCCTACCTCTCCCAGAACCAGGGCATACGCTCCAGACTGGGTCTGGCTATAAGATAAGCCTACAATATCTAACTTGATTTTCTTCATCGATAACACGTTAACGTGATTACAAAGATGGGAATATTAACAGCAAAAAAAAAGTGACCTTGCGTTTTTTTAGGCAAGGCCACTCGTTCATTGTTTAGTTATTCCTAGTTGTTTTTTAAGTTTTTGATAGCTTCCGTCAGCTTTGGAACGATTTCGAAGGCGTCTCCTACGATTCCATAATCCGCCACTTTAAAGAACGGTGCTTCTGGGTCTTTGTTGATGACAACAATGTTTTTTGATGAGCTTACTCCCGCTAAATGCTGGATAGCTCCAGAAATACCGATAGCGATATAGAGATTCGGGCTGACCACAATACCTGTTTGTCCTACGTGTTCTGAATGGGGTCTCCAACCGGCATCGGAAACAGGTTTTGAACAGGCTGTTGCAGCACCAAGCACATTGGCTAATTCCTCGATCATTCCCCAGTTTTCTGGTCCTTTCATACCACGGCCTGCGGAAACCACGATTTCTGCTTCCGGAAGGGAGATTTTATCCGTTGCTCGGACAATCTCTTTGACCATAACATTAAAATCTTGGTCGTTCAGATCAGGTGTAAAGTCTACGATCTCTGCTGATCCTCCTGTTTCTTTCAAATCGAAAGCATTTGGGTTGACAGCAATCACCTTGACCGCTGAGCTGATCACTTCGGTTGCAAATGCTTTGTTGGAGAATGCAGTCTTTTTAACTTCCATTTGTTCACCATTGAAGGTAGGAAGGTTGATCGCACCATCAGCAAAACCTGCATCTAGTTTAGCGGCAACCCTTGGTCCCAATCCTTTTCCACTAAATGAATTGGAAAGGACAACAACCTTCGCATTTTCCTGCTTTGCAGCAGATGCTATAATGGATGCGTATGCTTTGTTCACAAAGTTCTTCAACTTGTCTTGGTTGGCATCCAAAACTTTGGATACACCGTATTTGCCCAATTTTTCTAATTCTGACCTGTCCACATTCCCAATGGAAAGGGCGGTTACAGTATCGCCTAATTGGTCAGCAATAGCTTTGGCATAAGAAGCGACCTCAAATGCCGACTTCTTTAATGTACCTTCTGTATTTTCTATATATACTAAAATTGCCATGATTATTTCTTAATGGGGTAAATGAATTAAATAACTTTTGCTTCGGAACGAAGTAACTGAACCAATTGGTCCACATCTTCTACCAGTTTCACAGCGCCCCTTGGAGCAGGTGATTCGAATTTCGCGATATTGGACAATTCATTTACTGCTATTGGTTCCACAACTTGAAGAGGTTTGGTCCTTGCTCCCATAATGCCGCGCATATTCGGGATCTTTGGTTCTGCAACTCCTTCAGCAGTACCGACCACAACCGGTAGTGAAACGGTCAATACTTCTTTACCGCCTTCAATTTCACGGTCAATAGTCGCATTGTTATCTTGGATATCTAATTTCTTTGCAATGGAAACCGAAGGTAGGTTCAATAGCTCGCCTAATAGGGCAGCAACTTGTGCGCCGTTATAGTCTATGGATTCACGACCCGTTAAGATCAGGTCAAAGTTTTGTTCTTTTGCGTAGTTGGCAATCTGATTGGCTACAAACCAAGCGTCTCTAGGTTGAGAATTTACGCGAACTGCATCATCCGCACCAATTGCCAATGCCTTTCTGATGGTAGGTTCTGTGCTAGCATCACCAACATTGATTACAGTGACCGTACCTTTGCCACCTTCCGCCAATTCAACTGCTCTAGATAATGCAATTTCATCATATGGATTAATGATATACTGAATACCATTGCTGTTAAAAACCGTATTATCGTTGCTGAATGTTATTTTTGAAGTGGTGTCAGGGACATTACTTATACATACTAATATTCTCATAATTCAAACGTTTTACACAAACCTACATTAATTAAGGAGCATTTCAAAGCTGTGTTTCCTCGATTTTCAGGAACTGTTAGATAATTGTTAATTATCAAAATAACATTAAAATTGTATAAAAAATATTATAAATTTAATTAACCATATTTTTTTATTTTAATATGTTAATACATCCTTGGTTTTGATGCGAGTATCTAATAGTCATTGATTTGTCATTTTGTATGCTAGCATAGTAATTATATTCCGCGGGAGCAAGGCTTTTGCATTTCTAAATATTGATTACTTTTGTTTATGGAAAGCAGATTAGCACAGTTACAGAATTTTTTAAGAGAAAGCCCAAACGATCCTTTTTTGAAGTATGCCCTGACGATGGAGTTTGTTAAGTTGGGAGATAAACAAAGTGCAAGAAATGGATTTGAAGACCTTGTACATTCCCATGCTGATTATGTAGGTACCTATTATCATTTTGGAAAGTTTTTGGAAGGCGAGGGGGAGAAGGACTCGGCACTTGAAATTTATGAAAAGGGAGTTCTGGTTGCTCAGCAAAAAAGAAATTTTCATGCGCTTAATGAACTTAAAAATGCCATGCTTATGGCTAATGGGCTGCTCGATGAAGACGATTAATGTTAAATTTTCTAAAAAATAGATTTGTGGTATCTTTTTTGCATTTTTTCTGGCAAGGAAGAAAATTATGCGAGTATTAACACTGTCATTAATCGGATTGATCATGCTGATCTTTGGATTTAGTTGTATTAACAACAAATCCAACGTAAATCAGCTTGTTGCTGCCGAAGATAATGCAGTGAAAGGTTTGGCAATCGTTGGGACCTATGAGGGAAAATTACCTTGTGCAGATTGTACTACAATTGCGACAGTACTTAGCTTAGACAAGAATAAAAATTATTCCATGCGGTATGAATATGTCGGCAAAAGTGCTGAGGTATTTGAAAGTACCGGAAAATGGAAGGTTGACCAGGATATTTTGAGTTTAGAGAATGTAGATTATAGCTTTAAGATATCTAAGGACCAACTCAATCAATTAGATCTCTCTGGCAAGGAAATAAAAGGCGACCTCGCCGAAAAATATGTCCTTCAAAAAATAAAATAAAAACCTGCAATAGCAGGTTTTTTTATGGAACTACTCCCCACACTTTTATTATTATCTATTTTGAGGAATACCTAATGCTAGGTATTTTTTTCGCGTAGTGGGTTGATTATCTTTGGATAACACTAATTATTAAAAGATGAAAACCAAATTATCTTTTATGATGATGCCCGTTTTGCTCTTGCTATTGGTATCCATAGGCAGTATTTTTCAGGTAGTAGTGAATGAAGAGGAGAATACAGTCGATCCATTGGAAATAACAGGGCAATGGACAGCCTATGAATATTATGACAATAATATCAACCCCAAAGGCCTATCATCTGAACTGGATTATTCCAAGGTTAATCAAATTGCTAAACTGATAAAATTCCAATCTAAAGAAACCCCTTGCCCCGAAAAAGTAAGTAAGGTGGAACAGAAAATGGAATTTTTTAAGATCAATTTTAAACCTAATGGCAAAGCGGAAATTTTTGAGAAACAATACTATAAGGCTAATTCCTTTGATTCACATTGTCGTAACACTGTTTATGATGAATCATATAACCAAAGAATGCAGGTGAATTGGAGGATTGATCAACCGGAAGCCGCGCTCATCCTGAATGATTCCACAAAAAGGCATCTTACTGTTTTTAAAGTTCTATATTTTGGTAATAATGAACTGCATCTATCCTTGAAACAGGATGAAGATTATATCCTTGTCAAATTACATAAGGATTAGTCAAAAAAAAGGCTGTTGCACTGCAACAGCCTTTTTAATATTATCGTACGAGACCTATTTATGGTTACAGATTTCTTTTACTGTTGCTACCACGAAGTCTATTTCTTCTTTTGTATTGTACTTGCTGAAAGAGAACCTCACAGATGGTCTAGTACCATCAGCTCCAATTCCCTGAAGGACGTGCGAGCCTATTTCGGAACCTGAACTACAAGCACTTCCACCTGATGCAGAAACGCCCTTGATATCTAGGTTGAACAATAGCATGTCGCCCATGTTAGTGCATGGTAAGGATACGTTCAGTACAGTGTACAACGATTTATTTGAATCAACCTCGCCATTGAATCTTACATCTGGAACGGCTTTGATCAACTCAGCTTTCATATAATCCTTTAGGGACTGTATATAAGTTTGGTGTTCGTTCATTTCAGCATAAGCGATTTCCAATGCTTTTGCCAATCCCACTATTCCATAAACGTTTTCTGTGCCCCCGCGCATGTTTCTCTCTTGAGCACCTCCGTAGATAAGCGGTTTGATCTTATTGCGGGCATTGATGTATAAGAATCCAACACCTTTAGGTCCATGGAATTTATGAGCTGCACCTGTAATAAAGTCGATTTTTAGGTCTGCTAAGTCATGTGCATAATGTCCCATCGTCTGAACAGTGTCTGAATGGAAGATGGCATCAAATTGCTCACATAGCTCACTAACCTTTTTAAGGTCAGTTAAGTTGCCTAATTCATTATTGGCATGCATCAAGGAAACAAAGGTCTTTGGATTTTTAGACAAAAGCTCCTCTAGTTGACCTAGATCAACATTTCCTTTTTCATCAACGCGTAAAAGATCTAAATGAATTTTTCCAGCTTTTTCCAGTTCTTCCAACGTGTGTAGAACAGCATGGTGCTCAATTGGTGAACTGATTGCGTGGGTAATATTATAAGCTTCAATAGCACGAACGATAGCCATGTTGTCTGCTTCAGTTCCTCCGGAGGTAAAGAATATCTCGGAAGGTGATGCATTCAATAATTTAGCGACTGTTCTTCTTGCTTTTTCAACAATGGTCTTCATTTCTCGGCCATGTGCATGGATGGACGATGGATTTCCAAAATTCTCGTTCAACATCTGAACCATTACCTCGATAACTTCTTTATCTAAGGCAGTGGTGGCGGCATTATCAAAATAAACTTGCATGGCGGCAAATATAATTATTCAATAGGATAATTCTGTTATATTTATTTTTTTCTGACAATCATTAAGCCTATTGATATTAAGCCTGTTACGAATGATAAATAGACTATTAAATCACTATATTTTGTATAGAAAGTAAGGTCTTCATTCAAATTGATTTCCTGAGACAGCGCAGTCGGCACCCACCAAGAACTTTTTTGGACAATATCCCCACGTTGGTTAATAAAACCAGAAATACCTGTATTGGCTGATCGAACTACCCATCTGCGGTTCTCAATGGCCCTAAGTTTAGCGTATTGAAGGTGTTGGTCCTTTCCTGAGGTGTCTCCCCACCATCCATCATTGGTGATGACAGCAATAAATTGGGCTCCTTTTTTAATATATTCAGCTACATAATTCCCCCAAATGGATTCATAACAGATTACAGGTGCAGCGCCGATCCCACTGGCAGAATAAAAGACAGAGGGTTCTTCTTGGCTACCATACCCACCCGTAGTACCACCAAAATGCTTGAATAGAGGGGTTAAGAATGACAAGGTTTTTCCAAAAGGAGTTTTCTCCGCCCCCGGTACCAATTTAGATTTATGGTAAAATTGCAGCTTACTAGAACCATCCACCAATACTGCAGCATTGAAGCTGTCATAAAAAACATTACCGATCGGTCTTGCGGTCAAGGTCTTCTGATCTTCATAGATCTGGTAACTTTCTATCCCTGAAAGCACATTTCCATTGTGATAAGGCTCCAAGAATTCAAGGATCTTATTGTACTGGTCATATTCCCGAAACTCCTCCTCATTGATTCCATTAGATCCTGATATTGCGGTTTCAGGCCAAATAAAAAACTCGGTATTTAGTTTTGCTACCTTTTGCGAAAGATCGGTTAAGGTGTTTAATTGCTCCTCTGGGGTAATTGACCCAAATTTACCGTAAGGATCAATATTTGGTTGGACAGTTACAATTTCAGAAGGGTTGACATGTTCTTCGTAAGTGCTGTAGACAATTAAAGATCCAATAGCAGGAACGAGAATCCAGCCAGCCAATGAACCTAATAGCAGTTTCTGGCTATAGACCTCTACCTTTTCCTTCCTTTGCCAATACCACAGGAATACAATGATATTAGCTATCCAAATCCACAAAGTTCCACCATATACACCAGTAATGCTATACCATTGAACCATTTGATGGAAATTGGCAAATCCATTCCCTAATGTCATCCAAGGAAATGCAAGTTCCCAAGTCTGGTGCAGGTATTCATATGCCATCCAAAAGGATACAAGCCCCATAAAGCTCAGCATGATGTTGTTCCTTTTGCGCATCTGGTAGTAAAGATTAAATGCCAGAGCCATTAAGAGAGGCGCCAGGGTAAATGGAATCAAAGAAACCATAAACGATGGGAATACATCTAATACAGCATTCATGGCATTAAATACCCAATAAATGGATGCGGTATTCCAGATGACACCTGTCAGAAACGCTAGACCAAATATCTTACGGCCTTTCTTTTTATAGTCCCCGCGGATCACGTTTTCAACAGCGACCAATAGGGGTACAAAAGCAATAAAAAGTAGAAAGCTAGAATATGGGATAGGGGGCCAAGCCAGCCACAGTAATATAGCACTTAGACCGGCTAGTAGGTAATTGTTTTTCATGCTATTATAATTGGCTTAAAACTTCGGCCTTCTTAGTTTCATATTCGGCTTGGGTAATAAGCTGCTTGTCATACAAGCTCTTTAATTTCTTTAATTTTAAAGTGATTTCATCATCCTCTTCAGCTTTATGCACTTCCGGACTAGGCGTAGGTGGCGCTGGGGTAGGGGAGTTGAAAGAAGTTGGCTGTTGATAGCTTTGAGGTTCTTGTTTTGCAGCCTGAGCTTGTTGGTTTTGTTGGGCAAACATAGAATTCAAGCTAGGTCTTTCCTCAAACCTTGGAAGTTCAACAGGTTTTTCAGCTTCAACAGGTTTTGTAGGTTCAGCTGGTTTAACAGGTTCAACCTTCTCTTCCGGACTAACCACAGGATTACTGTAGGCTGGTTTATTGCCATAAACAGGAGTACTTTCTTTAGCTTCATTTTTCTGGTTCTGCAGATTAGCTAAAGCATCTTTTATCAGTTGGTACAACTTCCTGGCCTGTATCTTTGGGATATAATCAATCGTTAAGTTCTCGCCGGTAAAAGGGATAACAGTAACCTTGGAGCCAAAGATCTCCTCTTTAAATGCAATATCCTTAATATCCTTCCAAGGGAAGATCTCGAAGTTGGTAGCAAGACCCAATTTTGTGAACTCACACAGAAAGATTCTCCTGTTAGAAAGGGTAATGCTATCCGGCAATAAGTTCACGGCCGGTTTTTTTTGCAGGGCTATATAATTAATGGATTCTCCAGGGGTCAACATATCCAAAATCTTTCCATGGATCTTTTCTACCACTTTTGGATCCTGTCCATCCTGAACAAATTTGTCGATTTGATAATTTTCCATTGATTTGATATTTACGTCAAAAATTCTTTTTTATTATTACTCATGTCCCGCGACACAGCACACAAATTCCCCTTTGATAGGATTGGATTCAAAATGCTGTTTAATCTCTTCCAATGTGCCTCTCACGGTCTCCTCATACATCTTACTGATTTCTCGGGATATTGAAGCTTGCCTTTCAGGTCCAAATATTTGAATGAATTCATCTATGGTTTTCAAGATCCGATGTGGAGATTCATAGAAGATCATCGTTCTTTTTTCTTCTGCCAATGATTTCAAGCGGGTCTGTCTGCCTTTTTTTACAGGAAGGAAACCTTCAAAGCAAAAGCGGTCATTTGGCAGTCCAGAATTAACCAGGGCAGGAACAAAAGCCGTTGCACCAGGCAAACATTGCACATCCAAACCTTCCTTGATCGTTTCCCGAACCAATAAAAAGCCAGGATCAGAGATGGCTGGCGTCCCGGCATCCGAGATTAGCGCGATCTGGTTCCCTTCCTTTAACAATCGGATAATTTCTTGGACAGCTTTATGCTCATTATGCTGATGATGGGCAAAGACTTTTTTGTCAATCCCAAAATGCTTTAACAAAGGTGCACTGGTCCTTGTATCCTCAGCTAAAATAATATCAACCTGTTTCAGGACATTGATGGCCCGAAAGGTCATATCTTCCAAATTACCAATTGGTGTGGGAACAATATATAACATAATCCAAAGATAGCGATTAACTAAGAATCTATTTCAGTATAATCTTCGGACTTAGGTATTTTGCTGATAATTTCCATCCATTCTTCTGGGATGTTGGTCAATTTCCTTTCTCTAATGTTCATCCAAGCACCATCCACTAACACAACGGCCGCTTTCACACCATTTTCCTTAAAGATCTCATGCCTGAAGGAAAACCTAGAATTGAGCTTGTTGAATTTAGTGATCACAACGCTTACTTTTACCCGCTCATCCAAACCTATTTCCCGCAAATAATTCAACTCTTCACGAAACAAAATAGGTCCAATCTTTCGCTTATTGAATTCCTCTAGCGACAGCCCCATCTTGTTCAGCATATTACTCCTTGCCTGGGCGCAAAAATCCGCATATGCAGAATGTCGTAAATGCACATTTGCATCAATCTGCGACCATAAAACCTGTCCTTCGTAAAATATATTTTCTTCCATCGACCTTAATCTTTAGTGTTTTTCTAAAAATATGAAAAATAAATAATCGGCTTTCCATGAAATACGAAGCTTAACAATCTGATGAGAATTCAATGTTAACTTTTTGCGAACTGCATTTCTTGCATTTAGGCTATTTTGCTGATAAAAAGAAATAAATACTCATTATAGGAAAATCGCCAAGTTGGTATGTTAACAAATTAATAACATCCAGTTAATAATCTAGTAAATCCCTATAAATATTTTTGGGCCATTAAATTATTAACTTTATGAGATTATTCCTATTATTCCTATTCAATTTCATTTGTTGTATTTCCTTTGCTCAAAGGACCACCCCTTTGGCTACAACGACCATCCTAAAAGGTAAGGTCATGGACAACAATGATCATTTTTCTTTACCAGGTGCAACTTTAAGAATTGCAGAAGGCAATAAATTCACGGTTTCCGATGCAAACGGAAATTTTGAATTCCTAAACCTTCCTGCTGGAACTTATACCGTATCGGTTGACTATTTAGGTTACCAACATTTTGAACAAAAGATCCAGACTACCGATATGGCTGTTGAAATCTTTTTGGAGCCAGCTAGCAAAACAATCGATGAGATCCAAGTCATTGGAGATATTGCAAAAGGTCAAGCAAAAGCCTTGAACCAGCAAAAAAATAACAGCAACATCACGAATATTATTTCTTCTGACCAAGTGGGCCGTTTTCCGGATCAGAATATCGGAGATGCCTTGAAAAGGGTTCCGGGTATTACGATGCAAAATGACCAAGGTGAGGCAAGAAATATTATTGTCCGCGGTCTTTCCCCAGAATTGAACTCTGTGACCTTGAATGGTGACCGTATTCCTTCAGCAGAAGGTGATAACCGTAATGTTCAGATGGACTTGATTCCTTCCGACATGATTTCATCGATCGAAGTTAACAAAACTTTGACCCCTGATATGGATGCTGATGCGATCGGTGGTAGTGTGAACCTGATCACTCGTGCCGTTCCGAATAAGCAACGTATTTCTGCTACCCTAAGTGGTGGATATTCCCCAGTTCGTGAAAAAGCAATCTACAATGGATCTTTGATCTATGGTAACCGATTCCTGGATAACAAGATGGGCTTGGTATTGAGTGGAACGATGCAGACCAATGATTTTGGTTCAAACAACATTGAAGCGGAATGGGATCAAAAAGATGGAAATGTATTCCTAAAAGAAATGCAGATCCGTAAATATGATGTGGTCCGTGTCCGTAGAAGTGTATCAGCTGCCTGGGACTACAACTTTAATTCTAGAAACAGGATTGCCTTAAATGCCATGTACAACTGGCGTGATGACCGCGAAAACCGTTTTGCAACCAAGTTCTCAAAGCTAAAGTACGATAATGCAACCAAGTCTTACACAGGACTGATTGAACGTGAAACTAAAGGCGGTATTGATAATAGCAGAAACAAAGGCCGTCGTTTAGAGCGTCAGACTGTATTGAACTTTTCATTGCAAGGGGAGCACCTTATTTCACCTTTGTTGGATATGGACTGGGCTGCTTCTTATTCAAGAGCCTCTGAATGGAGACCTAACGAAAGGTATATCTCTTATGAAAAACCATCGGGACCTCTTTCTGTCGATATTTCTGATCCTTACCTGCCATTTATTGCGAATGCAAACGCAGATTTGGACAAATTTGCACTTAATGAAATCACAGAAAATGAAAACAACACCCATGAAGATGAATTCGGTGCCAAATTAAACTTCCGTATTCCTTTGTCGGTGATTGCAGATCAAAAAGGAAGGATCCGTTTTGGTGGACGTGTAAGGTTGAAAACCAAAGAAAGAGATAACAATTTCTTTGAATACAAGCCCGTTACAGGCTTTGAGACCTTAACTTCTGGAATGCCATTGGTGACATGGGACGCGAAAACTTGGGACCAAGGTGAGCGTTATGCTCCAGGGACCTTTGTAGACAAAAACTATTTAGGAGGTTTAAACCTAAGCGATAAATCTAAATTTGAAGAAGAGGCAAACCCAAAAGAGTTCCTTTCCCAAAACTATAAAGCAAAAGAGCAGATCTTTGCAGGTTATGTGCGTTGGGATCAAAATATAACGGAAAGAACAGCCTTGATCTTGGGAGCTCGTTTGGAGCATACTCGCATTGACTATACCGGTAATAATGTCGTTGATGAAGAAGAATTAAAAGGTCAGATCCGTAATGAAAACAGTTATACCAACATTCTTCCAGGTATTACCTTAAAGCATAATTTCTCGGACAACTTTATCCTTCGTGCTGCTGTGACAACCAGTTTGGCAAGACCAAACTACTACGCCTTGGCGCCATATGTTAACTCCAACATAGATGATAAAGAATTGTTCGCAGGCAATCCAAACTTGAAAGCAACCTATTCGACCAACTACGACATCATGTTGGAACGCTATTTCCAAAATGTGGGTATTATTTCCGGAGGTGCATTTTATAAAAACCTAAAGAACTTTATCTACATGTACAATGATAGGAGTTTTACAAATGCTCGTTTCTCGGAAGTGTTCCCAAATCTAGCAAACCCTATCGCTGCAGGTGAAACATGGGACTTTGCACAGTTTAGAAACGGCGATAAGGTAGATGTTTATGGTTTTGAAGTTGCTTTCCAGAGACAGTTGGATTTCCTTCCTGGAAAATTCCTGCAAGGATTCGCCATCTATGCAAACTATACCTTTACCGAGTCAAAAGCTAAGGGTATCTCAGGTGAAGACGGTGTGTTGCGTGAAGGCCTAGGTCTGCCTAGGACTGCTCCGCACATGTTGAACGGGTCCTTGTCTTGGGAAAACAACAAATTCTCAGCTCGTGTATCTGCAAACTATACGGCAGCTTACTTGGATGAAATCGGAGATGATGCATTTACCGATGCTTATTATGACAAACAGTTTTTCCTAGATGCAAATGCTGCATATAAAGTAACTAAGTCACTTCGCATTTTTGCTGAAGCCAACAACCTAACCAATCAACCTTTGCGTTACTACCAAGGTGATGTACAGCGCATGCGCCAATTAGAATATTACAAGCCGCGCTATACCCTTGGAATTAAATATGACTTATAAAAACCAACAAATGAAGAAACAACTTACAATATTTAGTTTTTCGGCCCTCGTGCTTGTCTCCTGTGGAGATAAGTTGGCCCCTGTTGCCGAGAATGCGCTGAAACCAGCCGTAATTACTGAAGTGGTGCCTAATGATACCGATGATCCCGCTATTTGGGTCAACCCTCAGGATAGCTCCCAGGTAATTGTTATCGGGACAGATAAACATGAAAAAACCGGTGGGCTTTATGCCTATGATATGGACGGAAAGATCATTAACAAGGTCGTTCCTTTGGATCGTCCAAACAATGTCGACATCGCTTATGGCTTTAATTTGGCCGGTAAGAAAGTGGATATAGCGGTAGTTACAGAACGCGGTACGGATAAGATCAGGGTATTCAGCTTACCGGATCTAAAGCCGATAGATAATGGCGGTATTCCCGTGTTTGAAGGTGAAACAGAAAGGTCACCTATGGGTATCGCGCTATATACGCAAATGGATACTACAGGAAATAAGATCTATGCCATCGTAGGTAGAAAGATCGGACCGACAGGAAAATACCTGTATCAGTATGAACTACAGGATAAGGATGGCGTGGTCGTAGGTAATAAAGTGCGTGAATTCGGAGCCTTCCAGGGAGGAAAGGAAATCGAGGCAATAGCCGTGGATAACGAACTAGGTTATGTCTATTATTCTGATGAAGGTTTCGGAATTCATAAATACTATGCTGATCCAGCTAAGGGCAATGAGGTCCTTGCGGTTTTCGGACAAAAGGATTTCAAAGAGGACCATGAAGGTATTGCCATCTACAAGAGCAGCGACAGTACAGGTTATATTGTAGCCTCCAATCAACAGAATAATTCCTTTAACATCTACCCTCGAGAAGGGGATGCAGGAAATCCTCATCAATATACAAGGGTTGCTGAGGTTCCGGTATCAGCTGTGGAGTGTGATGGTGCCGATGCGATATCTATGCCGATCGGAGCTAAATTCCCGAAAGGAATGTTGGTTGCTATGAGTAATGGAATGGTGTTCCATTATTATGACTGGCAGCAGTTCCAAGATCAGATTGATGCAAAAAAATAACATACAACAATTGGATTGATAATAGATAGGCCGCGAAATTTTCGCGGCCTTTTCTCAACACTAACTATTGACCTATACTTAAAACTACCTATAACTTTCTTTATTATTTACGGACACATCTTACATTGGCGCCTCTTCCGTCCCTGATCTGTTCTAAATCTAGTACCATTGTCGTAAACACGGCACTCTGCCTGTAATACATGGTCATGTACGTTAAGGTGTCCGAAGTCCTATAATATCCTATATCCCCATATTTTGGAAAGAAAGGTACTATATTTCCAGCCTCATAATTGAAGTCTTTCAATGTTCTGTTCATTGCCCTGTATCCAGCCGCAACAAAGGGTAGGTGCTTGTCTGGATATCTCGGTGGACCCAATGATGAAACATTTGTCCAGGCCATATACCAGCCTTTGTCTCCAGGTTGGTTGTAGCGGACCCTGTTGGTCGTGTAATTTATTATGGTATGGTACTCAGAGGTTTTAGGAAGGCGCCAAGTTCCTTTCGGGTACACTTGGTCACATGGATCCCAGATCGTCGGACCAGTTTGTGGAAGTGGTCTTGGGGGTCTGGTATCAAAGTAATCCCTTTCTATGAAATTCATCATACCTCCAGATTTGTTGTTTACAAAACCGTTGTCATACCAAAACCTGTATTGATTCTTCAAGGAGTTTGCAACAAAGGTGAGGTTTCCACGTGCCCAACTTGCGCCACCATAATTTATTCCCGATTCGATCAGCCGTATTTTTAGCACATAGCGTTTGCCCATTTCAGGTGTAAAAGAAGGTACGCTAAATGGGACATTGTCAAACGTTCGATCAACAAAATAATCTACATTGGGCGCTTCTGAATTTACAGATTGACTTGTGATTATGGTATTCTTTATATTACCCGCTAAACTCATGTTTCCACCACTGGGAACAGTTAGGAAATCCATGTATTTCACCCAGCCTAAAGGAATGCTGTCGGCTATGGCGTCGGTCCACTGGCTTGCATTAAAAGCTACAGGCGTGGTGCTCGTGAAATTTCCGTTAATAATTGAAAATACGCCATTATTAAGACCAGTATTTCCCCCACTTTGAGGGAATTCAATACTGGTACTCTTAATTTTGGAAAAGGTACCCCTAGCGTCCAGCTCAATTCTGAGTAAGCTCATTTTCCGCTGGAAGGTTATCTGAATTCTATTTTCGGCTTCAGGGTCATCAGAAGTTCGGATCAGCCCTGTCGCGTATAAAAATTCCGACCCCTGGCCCAATGCTGTAGAATTAATGGTCAGATTTGGATTTGCAGGGTCAAATGTCGCTAGATCATTGCCATTATTGTAGGAATAGGCAAACCAACGGTAGTTTTTGTTCCTATAGGCGTCGATCACGATTTCAGAAGTTGCCGAAGCCTGTGCCTGGCCAAAATACGTAGTTGCCTCACCGGCATCATTGGCATCATACAGCACGATCAGGTATTTTGTGCTGCTGGGTAGCGGGTTTGCTATGGCTATCGAACGGGATTTCGGTTCAAAGGCTTTCGATTCGGCTAGCATATAGTCATAATCTACACCATTTGCAGAAGTCAGCTCTTTTTTATAGATCAAGGGTTCAGCACTTCTCTGTTTTGAACTGTGCTTTGCAAGGATTTCCTTTGTGTCTATGGTTTCTCCAATGCCTTGTACACTGAATGTTAATCCTTCCTTGCCCCCAATTGTAGGCTCAGGTCTCTTGCATTGGCAAAAGAGGATTAGAAAAGAAAATGAGATGAAGACAATTGGGTCAATTCTGTGCTTCATTGTTTTTTTAATTTGGGTCTATTTGCTTTTAGAAGTCTACATTAAAGGTTTTGCCGTCGGAATCTTCCCATTCATCAACTTTTGGCGTATTTTCGTTTTCCCCTCCAATCCTTATCCTGGTTGATGTAATAGCAACATCAAAATCTAATTTAACAACATAGATTTCAATTGTTGGAAGGCTATATTCTTGTTTGAGATGTTCATTGTTTTTAAAAAAAGTTTTACTTCTTGTTTTTTTATTAGGCATAAAATCATGCTTTTTAGTTTATGAATATTTCAATCCGATCAATCTTAAACTGGTTGGTCTATAATTATTTAATATTATCAATGGTTTATAATCGTTTGTTTCAAAATTATATAATTCAAAACAATATTTCGTAAAAAATTTATTAAAAGTATAAAAATGTTACTAAAGGCATGTTTTTTGAAATTTTCTTTCGTCATATGTTTTATTAAGTCTGTAGTCGAAAAATATTCAAAACAAAAAAGGCGCAATGAAAATCATTACGCCTGCAAGAAAAATTATTATATGTAGTTATATTTTTGCCTAATTATTTATTTTCTGACCCATCGCACATTTGTCCCTCTTCGGTCCAAAAATTGAGTAACAGCTAGGTTAATATTGCTGTTTTTTTTGCTAATCAAATGGGGGTTATCTCCTCACGCAGCGAACATTTGCTCCAATGCCTTCATGTGTAGTAAACACCCTCATGCCAAAGTCTATGCCTGCAAATCCGCCATAGTCAAAATTGAAAAACTGGGTCGTGTCCGAGGTCTTAAAGAATCCTTCATCAGCTGAAAGCGTTCCAAAACCCCGATAATTAAATCTCCTTAATTCTCTTGTCTTTCTGTCCCTGAAGCCAGCGGCAACTAAATTAAAATTATTGTTTTTGTACCTTGGAGTGCCCACCCCTGGTCGGTTTCTCCAAGACGCATACCATCCGCCATTATTTTCTTGGTCAACCCGATTTCTATTAATCGACTCTGCCAATTCGCCTAGTCTAGTGAATTCTGCTGCTGTTGGAAGCCGCCAAGTGTTTTCTGGATATACTAAAGCACATGGGTCCCAATTTCTGGGTTCGGCTTGTGGTTCCCCTATGGGTGGTCTGGTGTCAAAATAATCGCGTTCTATAAAGTTTATCATTCCGCCATTGACATTTTTTATAAAGTTGTTGTCGTACCAAAATCTATATTTGTTTTTCGGTGAATTGGCTACATAGGTCAAATTTCCCCTAGCCCAATTGCTTCCGCCAACTAAAAGCGTACTTTCCTTTAATCTTAATTTTATGGTATATCGCTTGCCTGCAACGGGTGTGAAAGCTGGGAAATTTAATGGAATGCCCGCTGTAGGTATTCCGTAATCTCTGTCTGCAAAGGTGAGTGCGGTAGGGTTATTTGGTGTGATGGTTTGACTCGTCAGGGTCAAACTTTTTAGGAGAGCCTGAAAATTCATAGGTTCACCGTTCGGAACAGTTAGCAACTGTTGGTATTTGACCCATCCGGTTGGGATGGTATCGGCTATATGATCAAGCCATGTTGATCTACTAAATGGCCCCTCTGCATTTATTTCTGTAAATACCCCATTTCTCAGTGAAAATTTTCCGTTTTTAAAGCCATTCGAAGATGCGGGGAAATCCACCGTCAGATTTTTGATGGAAGAGAATGCGCCTCTAGCATCGATTTCAAAACGTATCGCACTGACCATTCTTTTAAAAGTAATGGGGGCTACATTTGGAGCGTTCGGATCGTTGCTCGTTGTGATTACGCCTGTGGCGTAAAGAAAGTCGCTTCCGTCTTCAGCTGCTGCGGAGTTGACATTTAATATAGGAGATTCAACTGTTGGTTGGCGGAGGTAAGTAGAGGAGTTATAGGAATAGGCAAACCATCTGTATTGCCTATTGCGATATGCGGGAAATGGGATTGTTGGTCCATTGCCAGTGCTGGCGGAGAGAAGGTGAAATGACACAGCGTTGCCATTGCCATCGGCTTCAAAGAGCATGATGATGTACCAGTTAAATTCACCAAATGGTTTGCTGCTTACAGCTTTTGTCAATGCTATATTCTTTTCAGAGCTTTCTTCGATCATTAGATCGATGTCCATGCCTTCTATGTTGTGTAGCTCTCGATGGATTGGAAATTTATTGAGGTTTTCGGTATTCCTTTCTCTATTGGAGCCCATTAATTCTGTGCTACTATCTTCTTCGATCCCCGCTACGCGAAAGACAATCCCTTTTTCGGATGGTAAATCTGTATCACGTGGCTTGCAACAATTTAACATGACAATGCAAAATAAACTGCTTAGAATAAATAGGGGGGCTGTAATTTTCATCATTTTAGGGTTTAGTTGGTTTTTCTAAAAGTCAAAATCTTTAATAGTTTCTCCTTCGTCCTCCCAGTCTTCAACTTCTGGGACATTGCCTGGGCCTCCCATTCTTACATGGGTAGAAGTGGCCATAAGACTGAAGTCTAATTGTAGGGGCTGAATGGAAATTTTCGGGCGTAAGTAAGGTTTTTTGTCTTTTTTCCTTACTGAGGCATTCAAATCTTCGGCGCCCAAGCAGTGTGGTTCCTGTGGGGTCTTCATGATTTTTTGGTTCTTAATAACAGGTTGGCTGTTTATCTATAATCGTTATTTTTTAATTAATTGGTTCTTAATTAATTAATATTAGCAAAAATAAATAAAAATATTAATACAAAGGTAAAAATTAGTGTTTTAGGTATAAACTTTAAGTTAAGTAATTAGCCGATGCAGGAGGATTTGGAAAATGTGTGTCGGCAAGCAAAAAAAAACAGCGCTATTTGACTTGGCGCTGTTTCTCGAAATGATAGGTTTTTTTTATACGCCTGAAGCGATTTTCATCAGCAATGCCGTTAACCATCCTGCATAGGTTCCGATTGCATAACTGAATACTGATAAGATTACTCCAACAGAAATTAAAGAGGGATGAAAGGCAGCAGACATCACGGATGCGGAGGCAACACCACCTACATTCGCCATACTTCCCACAGAAAAGTAAAAGAATGGCACCTTAAAGATCTTTCCAACAATGATCAACAATATAGCATGGAAACTGATCCAGATAAAGCCGACTACAAATAAACCAGGGTTGCCCAAAATGGCCATGATGTTCATCTGCATTCCGATCGTGGTAATCAGTACGTATAACAGAACGGTTCCGATCTTGGATGCTCCGGCAAATTCCAGTTTTTTTGCTGGAGTGAAAGATAGGGATATCCCAATGGCAGTAGCAAAGAAGATCAACCAGAAGAAAGTATTGGTCAGGGAGAACTTCTCCGTCTCCGGATAATGGGTTGCCATAAAGTTAGCAACAGGTTCTGCCAATAAGGTTGCCAGTCCCGTTCCTCCGAAGGCTAGCGCAATCATGATCATAAAATCTTTCGTCTCCGGAATGCGGCTGTTAACTTTTACGCGTTCATCCATTTTTGCCTTTAGGTGCTCCACGTCCTGGGAATCGGCCTTGAAGAATTTGTCCACGGCCTTGTATTTGCTTGCACCATATAATAGAATGGCCATCCAGATATAGGCTACAAAAACATCCACGGCGATGATGGAAGAGAAGAGGTTAGGAGAAGGTTGAAGGATCTCCTTTAAGGCCACTTGGTTTGCAGATCCACCAATCCATGAACCTGCCAATGCACCTAATCCACGCCAGACCTCATCGGGCCCTGTGCCCCCAACGACTTCTGGTGCGACCAAGGAAGTCAGGTAAACAGCCAATGGGCCGCCCAATAGGATACCTATTGTACCTGTTATGAACATCAATCCTGCTCTCTTGCGCAATGCCCACATCTCCTTGAGGTCTAGATTGATCACAAATAAGATCAAACAGGCCGGAAGAAAATAACGGCTCCCGATCGTCGTCAATGGCGAATTTTCACCATCGATGATATTAAACGAATTCAATAGCCCCGGTAAGAAATAACAGAGCAACAATGGCGGGATGACATTATAAAATCCCTTGATGTATCTGTTGGATAGACTGGAGGTGTAAAAAACCAAACCTAAGATCGTCATCAATAATCCAAAGACCACCGTAGTGTTCTCTATCAATGGTCCGGCTTCTGTATCGGTTATTTGCATAAAATTGTAATAATTGTTATTTTGCTGTGAAAATAGATAATTTTTCAATTATTTATTGAAATAATCAACATATCAAAAACATTAGATCAATCTGAATCATTCAAAAAAAGACCGAATGGACCGAAGAAATTTTATTAAAAACGGTGGTATTATCCTTGGTGCCACTTCATTAGACTTTTCAAATACCAACCTTGATTTCAAGAAAAAAATAAAAGTAGGATTAGTCGGCTGTGGAGGTCGTGGAACAGGTGCCGCCTTTCAGGCCTTAACTGCTGATCCAGATGTCGAAATTGTGGCATTGGCCGATATTTTTCCGGAACAATTGGAAACTGCGCTCGCTTCCCTACAAGAAGCGCACAAAGATCGCGTCAATGTTCCTGAAAAAAGGAAGTATGTAGGTTTTGATGCCTATAAAAACTTAATTGCGTCCGACGTTGACGTCGTGTTGTTGGCTACCCCTCCGAGCTTTAGGCCGGATCACTTGACCGAAGCGGTTAAACATGGGAAACATATCTTCTGTGAAAAGCCAATGGCGGTAGATGTGCCCGGTGTACATAAAGTACGTGAAGCGGTAAAAGTAGCCAAAGAGAAAAAGTTGAACCTTGTTTCTGGCTATTGCTTTAGGTATTCAACTCCTAACCGTGAACTGGCAAAATTAGTCCACGATGGCAGTATCGGTGATATCTATGCCATCAGTACTTTCAGGTTAGGCGGTGAATTGACCGAAAAACCTAGGCAGCCAGATTGGACCGACCTAAAATATCAATTATACAATTGGTTTTACTACCAACGCTATTCGGGTGATATCATCGTTGAACAGACCGTGCACAGCATAGATTTCATGAACTGGATCCTAAACCGCGGATTGCCTAAAACTGTTTCAGGAACAGGAGGTAGACAGAGCCGTCCTTGGGACAAGTATGGCAATGTCTTCGACCATTTTGCCATTGAGTTTGATTATGGAGATGGCTTGAAAGGGTTCCATTTCGGCAGACAGCAAAATGGTACCCAACCACGAAACTCCGTAGAAGCAATCGGGACCAAAGGCAATTTTAATGTAAGCCTTTTGAGTTCCTATGCAATCAATGGTTCAAATCCGTGGAAATTTAACGGTAAGATGAACAATATGTACCAGACGCAACATGATGAGCTTTTTGCGGCCATCAAGAATAAGCAAGTGATCAATGATGGTGATTTTATGGCGGATTCTACCTTAATGGCTATCTGGGCGCGCGAAGCTGCTTATACTGGTAGCATTATTTCGTTGGATGAAATCTTGAATTCAACCAAAACCTATGGTCCGAGTTCAGATGGATATAATTGGGAAATGGAAATAGATACTGCAAGAATCCCTAGACCGGGATTGGCAACATAATTATTGGTGAAAGGGAAATGTTGGAAAAGATAAAGATTTTAGTGGTTGGCTGTGGTAATATGGGAGCATCCCATTCGCAGGCCTATCATGAGATGGAAGAATTTGAAATTGTAGGACTGGTCTCGCGTGGAGACAGTAAAAAGAAATTGAATGAGAAATTAGCTGCGCAATATCCCTTGTATGACAGCTATGAGCAGGCCCTGGAAGAGTCGAAACCGGATGCGGTCTGCATCTCTACCTATCCGGATACCCATGAAGACTATGCCATCAAGGCATTTCAGGCAGGAGCACATGTCTTCATTGAAAAACCCCTTGCGGATACGGTTTTAGGGGCCCAGAAAGTAATCGATGCGGCCAATGCTGCCGATAAAAAACTGGTGGTGGGTTATATTTTAAGGCACCATCCTTCCTGGATTAAATTTATTGAGGTTGCCAAGACCATGGGGTATCCTTTGGTCATGCGCATGAACCTGAACCAGCAAAGCCAAGGCTATATGTGGGATGTGCACCGTAATTTGATGAAAAGCCTGAGCCCAATTGTTGACTGTGGCGTGCATTATATCGATGTGATGTGCCAAATGACCAATGCCAATCCGGTCACTGTATCAGCCATCGGTGCAAGGTTAACGGATGATATACCGGAAGATAATTACAATTATGGCCAGCTGCAGATCCGTTTTGATGATGGCAGTGTAGGCTGGTATGAGTCAGGTTGGGGCCCTATGATCAGTGATACCGCATTCTTTGTAAAAGACGTGATCGGGCCGAAGGGCTGCGTATCCATCGTGGCCAAAGAAGCTGGAAAAGCTGGAAATTCAGACTCTGTCGAGTCACATACCAAAACAGAATCCTTAAAGGTCCATTATGCTGATATCAATGCGCAGAATGAATTTTTGAAAAAAGATGAATGGCTAGACCTAACCGATGAGCCTGACCATCAAGAACTTTGCAACAGGGAACAACGCTTCTTCCTGAAAGCCATCAAGGAAAACTTAAATTTGGAAAAATCAATGCAGGATGCCATCAATAGCCTTCAAATTGCTATTGCATGTGATGAATCTGTAAAGACTGGTGAAATCGTAAAACTCTAAAATGCGCAAATACTCTCTTTTGTTCGGGTTGCTGTTTCTCAACCTGATGCTGTTAGCTCAATCCAAGAAACCTAATATTGTATTGATTCTCGCTGATGACCTCGGCTATGGAGACTTAAGTATCTATGGACAAGAAAAATTCAGCACCCCAAATATCGATGCCTTAGCTAAAAAAGGCATGCTCTTCACGGACTTCTACGCCGGGGCTCCTGTCTGTGCCCCTTCACGTTCTGCCTTGATGACCGGGCAGCATACGGGTCATACGCATATCCGTGGGAATAAAGAAATAGTTCCTGAAGGTCAGGAACCTTTAGCTCAGCAAGTTGAAACCTTTGCCATGGCCCTGAAAGATGCTGGGTATAGAACCGGTGCATTCGGAAAATGGGGCTTGGGAATGGTTGGAACGACAGGTGATCCCCTGGAAAAAGGTTTTGATGAATTCTATGGTTATAACTGCCAAAGACAATCCCACCGTTATTATCCAACTCATCTGTGGGATAATGAGGAACGTATTGACCTGAAGGGCAATGAGAACTTAATGAAAACCACGACCTACGCTCCAGACCTGATCCATCAGAAATCATTGACTTTTATCCATAATTACAAGGATGGACCTATATTCCTGTTTATCCCAACAGTATTGCCTCATGCTGAATTGATCGTTCCGGAAGATGAAATCTTTCAGGAATTTGACGGTAAGTTTGAGGAAAAACCATTTAAAGGTAGCCCTTATGGACCTAATGCGAGTTCGGGTTATACTAGTCAAGCTAAGCCTAGAGCGACCTTTGCAGCTATGGTTACCCGTATGGACAGGCAGGTAGCAGATGTAGTTTCTGCCTTGGAAGAAGAAGGAATGCTTGAAAATACCATTATCATCATTACGAGCGACAATGGCTCGCATAGAGAAGGTGGAGCAGATCCTGATTTCTTTAAGAGCTCGGGTCCGTTCCGTGGAAATAAACGTGATGTCTATGAAGGAGGGGTGAGAACGCCTTTTATTGTGCATTGGCCGGCGAAGGTAAAAGCGAATAGCAAATCTAACCATATAGGCGCTTTCTGGGATGTAGCACCAACATTATTGGAAATTGCCCAAGCTAAACCGATGAAACAAACCGATGGTATCAGTTTCTTGCCAACCCTGTTGGGTAAAAAAGGGCAAAAGGAACATGAATATCTATATTGGGAGTTCCATGAACAAGGCGGGAAGCAAGGCCTAAGGTTAGGTGACTATAAGGCTATCCGCTTGAATGCTAAAGGTAATCCGGATGCTGAAATAGCAATTTACCATTTACCGACCGATGTTGCCGAGCAAAACAATATCGCTGCCAAGCATCCTGAACTGGTGAAAAAAGCCAAGAAGATCATGGCTGAAGCTAGAACGGAAAGTGATATTTTCCCCTTTCAATAAAAAAGATTGGATATAAAAAGCGAAGGGCTGCAAACTGTCCACGTGGATGGCGTCGATGGCAGCCTTGCCGTAGGCGGCGGCGGCGAGGAGCACCGCAGAGCGCGCGTGACGGGCGACATCCCGGTAC